>NZ_JBHVIV010000004.1:191836-205780 GCF_042799475.1 Kitasatospora sp. NPDC057692
TTATTTTTTTTTACACGCTCCCCGCCCCCCCCCCCCGCGCCGACCCCGCCCCCGGGGGGGGGGGGCCCGCCCGGGGCCGCCCCCCCCCCCGGCGGGTCCGTTCCAGCGACCGGCGGCGACGGCACGGCGGCCGGCCACTCGCCGACCCACCGACCCGCTACGCGACGGCCGGTTCCGGGGCGCGCCGACCTGGCCGCAGGAGCAGCAGGTAGGAGAGCGCGGCGAGCAGCGAGCAGCTCAGCACGACGACGGCGAGCAGCACCGCCGAGGGGCTCCCGCCCAGGCTGCTGAGCGGGGCGACGACGGCGCCGCAGAGGAAGTTGCCGGTGCCGAGGAGGGCTGAGGCGGAGCCGGCGGCCTGCGGTGCGACCAGGCTCAGCGCCCGGGCGGCCGAGTTCGGCAGGACGACGCCGAGGCCGGCCATCATCACGAACAGCGAGGCGCAGACGGCGACCAGTCCGAGGTCCCAGACGGCGGTGGCCAGGACCAGGAACGTCCCGGCGGCGATCATCATCGCCAGGCCCACACGCATCAGGGTGGCGGCGGCGAAGCGGGGGGCGAGGAGCCTCCCGTTCACCTGGGTCGCGCCGACGATCGCCACCGAGTTGAGCCCGAAGAGAAGGCTGTAGGTCTGCGGCGACACGTGGTAGACGTGCTGCAGCACCACCGAGGAACCGCTGATGTAGCCGAACAGCGCGCCGAAGGCGAAGGTGCTGGTCAGCAGCAGGCCGATGAAGGGCACGTCGCGCAGGAGCCCGCCCATCGTGCGCAGGGTGGCGGCCAGGCCGCCACCGCGCCGGGCGTCGGCCGGGAGGGTCTCGCGCAGGGCGCCGAAGGCCACCAGGGTGAGCAGCAGGCCGAGGCCGACCAGGGCCCCGAAGGTGCCGCGCCAGGAGGTGACGCGCAGCAGTTGGGCGCCGAACAGCGGGGCGAGGATCGGGGCGAGGCCGGATATCAGGGTGATCGAGGCGAGGAAGCGGATCATCGCGATGCCCTCGAAGCGGTCGCGGGCGACGGCGCGGCCGATGACCAGTCCGGCGGCTCCGGCGGCGCCCTGGACGAAGCGTGCGGCGATCAGCACGGACAGGTTGGGCGCGATCACGCAGACCAGGCTGGCGAGGGTGTAGACGACGAGTCCGGCGAGCAGCGGCGGGCGGCGGCCGAAGCGGTCGCTGAGCGGTCCGAAGATCAGCTGGCCGGCCGCGACGCCGAACATCGAGAAGGTGAGGGTGAGCTGGACGGCGGCCGGTTCGACGGCGAGGTCGTCGGCGATCGCGGGCAGGCCGGGCAGGTAGAGGTCGGTGGTGAGCGGGCCGAGGGCGACCAGGCCGCCGAGGACGACGATGGTGGCGCGGCCGTGCGCGCCGTCGCCCGTCCGGGCCTTGGCGGTGCCGAGGTCGGCGAGGGCCGGATCGGCCAGGACGGGATCGGCGGGGGCCGGATCGGCCGGGGCGTGATCGGTGATCGCCTGATCGGAGCGGGCCGAATCGGTGCCGGTGAGGGAGTCGGCGGAGGCGGCGGAGGCGGTCGACGTGTCACCGGCAGAGCCGGCGGTCGGACCAGGCATGGGGCTCCTCTCGGAACGGGCACGGCCTTCGTGCTCGCTCCGTCCTACCGCAGCCCTTGGTGCCGCCGACAGTGGGGGGTCGGCCGCCTGGCCCGTTCGGGGCAGGGCGGCCGGCCTCCGCGGGCGCCGTCTCAGCGGGCGAGCCGCTCGGCCCGCAGGGCGGCCTGGACGGCGGCGCCGTCCTGCCACGCGTAGAGCTGGTTGCCGGTCAGGGCGATGTTGTAGTGGCCGCAGGAGCCGGCCGCCTTGGCGGTGATCCCCTCCGGGAACCAGCCCGCCTTGAGGGAGACCGGCGCCGGGTGGCCGCCCTTGCCGAGCGCGACGGTCCGGCAGCCGGCGGGCAGCCGTCCCTCCGGGAGGGTGGCGGTGAGCAGGCGGTCGTCGCCGGTGGTGGACATCAGGTAGCGGACGGAGGAGGCGTTGTCGGGCAGCCAGGCCGGCACGGCGCGGTGGTCGGCCTTGGCCGCGGTGCCGCTGCTGTAGGTGGACTGCTCCTGGTGGCGGCCGTCGTACCACTCGGCGACCCTCGGCCCGACCGCCACGGCGGCGACGGCGACGGCCATGCCGGTGCCGGCCACTCCGAGTGCGATCCTGCCCGCGATGCCGTTCATGCCCGGCCGTCCTCTCCCGTGAGTGGTGCTGTGCGTCCGGCGCCCGTGTCCCCGGCTCCGGGACCGGTTTCCCGGTGTGTCTCCATCCTGGTGCGCGCCGGGCTGCCGGATCGTCACCGCCAGGTCGTGATCTACCGCCGTCCTCGGGGGGTACCTCCTCCACCTTGAGGCGTACACGCGCCCGTCCGGTCTCGGGGTTCTCCCCGGTCGAGCCTGGCCCGGGCCGGCCGGGGGCGCAGCCCGGCCGCACCCGGCCGGGTGCCGGCGGGTGCGGCGGCCACCCGGTTGCCGGATACTGCCGGGCCCGGTGGTGTCCGCCGCGGTCAGAACGCCGCCGGGGCGGGGACGGCGAGCGGGAAGGGCCGGCCGTCCAGGGTCCAGTGCGGGTCGATCGGGCGGCCGAGCGCGGCGTACACCTGGGCGGCGACGTCGGGGTGGCGGATCTCCCCGACGGGCGGGGCGGCGGGGATGCCGGGGCCGGCGCAGGCGACCCAGGCGGTGCGCTCCTCGGGCGTGCGCCCGCCGTGGCCGCCCGCGTCGACGTGGCCGTGGTCGGTGACGACGATGACCGTCCAGGCCTCCCCGGCGTAGCCGGGGCGGGCGCGCAGCGCGTCCAGCAGGCGGCCGAGGCGCGCGTCGGCGGCCCGCATCGCGGCACGGTACTCCTCGCCGCAGCCGAGGAAGTGGGCGGTCTCGTCGACGGCGCCGAGGTAGACGAAGGACGCCTCGGGGTCGGCGTCGCGCAGCACGTCGACGGCCTCCCGGGTGACCTCCTCGTCGACGGCCTCCCAGGCCTCGGGGGTGTCCTCGGCGGGGGCGACGTAGCAGAGCCGGCCGGGGGCGCGGAACAGCGGTCCGCCGGACTCGCCGATGACCAGCGGGTCCCAGCCGGCGGCGACGAAGGTGCGGCGCCCGTCGCCGCGGGCCAGCCGGGTGGTGAAGTCGGGGAAGACGTCGAGCCGGTTGCCGCCCAGGTGGTTGCCCCACACGCCGTGCTTGGCGGGCTCGACGCCGGTGACGACGGTGGCCCAGCACGGGCCGGACATGGTGGGGGTGGAGTCCGCGACCGTCACGGGCGCCAGAAACCCGGCCGCGGCGACCTCCGCGAGCCTCGGCATCGGCACCTGCTCCAGCAGGTCGTACCGGACGCCGTCGATCCCGACGACGAGGACCCGGGGGCTGGGCAGCGGCGGTGTGGACATGGGGAGGCGGTTCCTTTCACGGTGCGGGCGCCGGCCGCGCCCGCACCGGGGCGGGCGGCGGCGACCGCGCTCATGCTTCACGCCCCGTCGGACCGGCAGGTGTCCTGGAGGGGAAGGACGGGTGGACGGGCGGCGTCCGGAATCCCCTGCTCCGTCTCCCGGCCCGCGGCGGAGCGCACGAAGCGCCGGTCGGCGGACCGCACCGCGTCCGCCGGGCCGGCCGCGCGCAGCACCACGTCCAGGACGCGGTCCGGGTCGGCGGCGTAGCAGTGGGCGAACCACGGCAGGTTGGCCTCGACCACCGCCCACCGCTCGGCCGGGTCGTACGGGTCGAGCAGCGTTCCGACGTCGAGGGCGACGGCGCTGGGCAGGTCGGCGCCGACGGCGGCGAGCAGCCGCTGCGCGAAGGCGACGGCCGGCCCCGTGAGCGGCCCCGGGTCGAGCCGGCCGAAGCGGGCGTAGCGGCTGCCGGTGCGCACGGCGCCGTCGAGGACGAACAGCCGGTACTCCGCGCCGAACGTCACCGGGTCGCTGACCAGGACCGGCGTGTCGGGGCCGATCCGTTCGCCGGTGCGCGGCAGCCGGCCGCCGTCGGCGTAGACGGCGGGCGGCAGCGACTTGTCGGCCGGGGGTTTGACGAAGGCCGGGCGGCGCAGCGTCCAGGCCTCGGCGAGCGTGGTCAGTTCGATCCGGCGGCCGGTGAACTCCTCGGGCAGGGCGGCGAGCCAGTCGTCGGCCGGTTCGAGCAGGGCCAAGCCGAGGCGGTCGGCGATCCGGGTGGCGGCGAGCGGTCCGCCGTACCAGTGGACGGGCCGGCCGGCCAGCCGGTCGACGGTGTCGGTGCCGGTCAGGACGGCGGTGGCCAGTCCGCGGGCGGCGGCGGCCGCGGTGAGCAGCGCGGTCGTACTGGTGGCCTGGGCCGAGGTCAGCAGGACCGGGGCCGGCGCGGCCGGGAGCCCGGTGGTCACGGTACGGGCCGGAACTCGTGGACCACCTCGATGCGCCCGACCAGGTGCCGGTTGAACTCGGGCAGGTCCTCGGCGGGGACCCACAGTTCGAGGATGGTGCGCCCGCCCGCCTGGCGGACCGGGTAGCGGGCGAGGAAGGCGGTGTCGACCTCGAAGCGGGTGACGTAGCCGGCGCCGGAGGCGGGGACGTTCCAGTCGCGGGCGATCCGGATCGCGTAGTCCTCGTTCAGCACCGGGTAGAAGATCGGCTGATCGGGCAGGCGCGGCGGCCAGGCGCGCCAGTCGGCGGCCTCGACCAGGGCCAGCTCCTGAGGGCCGGTCGGGCGCCAGAGGGTGGTGGTGGGCGCGCCGGTGGACACGTCGGCGGGCGTGGGGGTGGGCGGGGTCGTCGGGCCGTTCATGGGCCTGACGCTAGCCATGAACGGCCCGGGGGCGGTACCGGTTTTCGGGGTACCGGTTCACGCGATGCCGGTTCGCGCGGTGCCGCGCCGACCGGGGCGGTCGGAGAGCCCGGAGAGTCCGGAGCGGGCCCTGCGGGCCGGTCAGCGGTAGGCGGACTCGCCGGTGATGGCCTCGCCGAGGACGAGGGTGTGGATCTCGCTGGTGCCCTCGTAGGTGAGCACCGACTCCAGGTTGTTGGCGTGCCGCAGGACCGGGTAGGCGGTGGTGATGCCGTTGGCGCCGAGCACGGTGCGGGCGCTGCGGGCGATCTCCAGGGCGGTGCGGACGTTGTTGAGCTTGCCGAAGCTGATGTGCGCCGGGCGGGCCGCGCCCTCGTCCTTGAGGCGGCCGATCCGCAGCGCGACCAGGTAGGCCTTCTCGACCTCCAGCATCATCTCGACGAGCTTCTGCTGGGTGAGCTGGAAGGCGGCGATCGGGCGCTCGAACTGGACGCGGCTCTTCGCGTAGTCGAGGGCGGCGGTGTAGCAGTCGCGGGCGGCGCCGACGGTGCCCCAGAGGATGCCGTAGCGGGCCTCGTTGAGGGAGGACAGCGGTCCGCGCAGTCCGGTGACGCCGGGCAGCACGGCGTCGGCGGGCAGCACGACGTCGTCGAAGGCGAGAGCGCTGGTCACCGAGGCGCGCAGGGACAGCTTGCCGGGCACGTCGGTGGCGGTGAAGCCGGGCGTGCCGGGTTCGACCAGGAAGCCGCGCACACCGTCCTCGGTCTGCGCCCAGACGACCGCGACGTCGGAGATGCCGCCGTTGGTGATCCACATCTTGGAGCCGGAGAGCACCCAGTCCGCGCCCTCTCCGGCGCCCTTGCGGCGGGCGCGGGTGCGCATGTTGGCGGGGTCGGAGCCGAAGTCCGGCTCGGTGAGGGCGAAGCAGCCGATCAGCTCGCCGGCGGCGAGGCCGGGCAGCCAGCGCTGCTTCTGCTCCTCGGAGCCGAAGGCGTGGATGGAGCGCATGGCCAGCGAGCCCTGGACGGAGACGAAGCTGCGCAGGCCGGAGTCGGCGGCCTCCAGTTCCATACAGGCGACGCCGTAGGCGACGGCGCCGGAGCCGGCGCAGCCGTAGCCGTCGAGGTGCATGCCGAGCACGCCGAGGGCGCCGAGTTCGGGGGCGAGCTCGCGGGCGGGGAAGACGCCGCGCTCGAACCAGTCGCCGATGTGCGGGCGGATCCGGTCGTCGGCGAACCTGCGCACGGTGTCGCGGACGAGCCGCTCCTCGTCGGTGAGCAGGTCGCCGACGGCCAGCAGGTCGGCGGGGTCGATCCTGGGCGGCTTCGCCATGGGGGCTCCTTGTACGCTCGGCGGGGTTCGGGGTGTGCGGGACGCGGGCTGCGGGCTGCGGACTGCGGACCCGTCGCGGCGCCGGGTACCGGCGAGTATGGCGCACCGGGCCGCTCCCGGGACCGCCGTCGACGAGGGAGTGAGCATGTACACAGTCCGGCTGCTGACGGCGGAGGAGTTGCGCGGCTCGGCGGAGCGGTTGGGCGCGCTGCTGGCGGACACCGTCGACGGCGGCGCCTCGATCGGCTTCCTCGCCCCGCTCGACCGCGCCGCCGCGGCCGACTGGTGGCGGGCGCTGGCCCCGGACGTCGAGGACGGACGGCTGCTGCTCTGGGTCGCCGAGCCGGACGAAGCGGATGACGCGGACGGCGCCGATCGTGCGGTCGGCGCGGGGGGCGGCAGGATCGCCGGGACGGTGCAGCTGCGCCCGGCGACGACGGCCAACGGCCGGCACCGGGCGGACGTCGCCAAGCTGATGGTGCACCGGGCGGACCGGGGGCGGGGGCTGGCCGGCCGGCTGCTCGCGGCCCTGGAGGCGGGGGCCGTCGAGCGCGGGCTGCGGACCCTGGTGCTGGACACCGAGACGGGCAGCCCCGCCGAGCGGATGTACGCGGCGGCGGGCTGGACCAGGGTCGGCACGGTCCCGGACTTCGCGACCGACCCGGCGGGGGTGCCGTGCGCGACCACCATCTTCTACAAGGCGCCGACGGCCCCGGCGGCCGCGTCGCTACGATGACGCCTCCGCACCCGGACGGGGTGCGGGACGGGACGTGAGGGGTGGTGGACCGTGGGCCGTTGGGCCGTGGTCGTGCAGGAGACCGAGGGCCTCGGGGACAACCGGATCTGGGGCCCCAAGGTGCTCGCCGAGGTCGAGGGCGCCCGGGAGGACGCGCTCGGCGAGCTGCGGCGGATCGTCCCGACCTACACCCCGCAGCACCCGTTCAACGGCCGGCGGCGCCGGCTGTTCCGGGACGGCGACGACTATCTGCTGATCACCGAGGGGAGCATGCGGGACTACCACTGCGTCTTCACGGTGTGGGAGCTGCTGTGGGACAGCGAGCGGCCCGAGGTGCAGCGGGATCGGCTCGCGGCGGCCGGGGACGGCGTCGGCGGGACGGACGAGGCGGGCGAGGCGGTCTGACGGACGGTGCCGTGGGCGGTGCCGCCGGGCGGGCGCCCGGCGCGCGGTCAGGAGACGCCGCAGAGGCGCAGGACCGCCGTGGTCGCGGCGGCCGCGACGACGACCAGCGGGAACGGCGCGCGGCGCAGCGCGAGGATCCCGGCGACCAGTACGCCGGCCGGCCGGGCCCATCCGGCGAAGCCGTGGCCCTGGGTCAGCGCGCCGGTGGCCACCAGGGCGACCAGCAGCACGGCGGCGGCGACGGCGAGCAGGTGGCGCAGGCGCTCGGAGACGGTGAGCCGGTCGCCGAGCAGCGGGCCGGCGAGCCGGAACGCGTAGGTGCCGGCGGCCAGCAGCAGGATGGCGGTCAGGGGCATCGGCGGACCTCCTTGGTGAGCGGCACGGTCTGCGGCCCGGCGGCGCTCCCCGGGCCGGTGGCGGCCCCGGACGCCGCCGGGACCGCCCCGGGGGCCCGGTCCGGAGTCTTTTCCGAAGCCGGTTCCGGGGCCTGCTCCGGGGCCGCCGGGCGGCCGGCGAGCAGCAGGCCGACGAGGGCGAGCAGGACCGGCAGCCCCGCCGGGACGTACGGTGTGGCGGCCACGGCGACGGCGGCGCCGACCAGCGCGGCGGTACGGGTGCGGCGGTCGCCGAGCGCGGGTAGGACGAGGGCGAGCAGCACCGCGGGGAACGCGGCGTCCAGACCCAGGGCGTCCGTGTCGCCGATCAGCCCGCCGGCCGCCGCTCCGACCACGACGGCGGCGTTCCAGACGGCGAACAGCGCGAAGCCGCAGACCCAGTACGCCGCCCGGCGCCGTCGCGGATCGGACTCCAACAGGGTGAACGCGGCGGACTCGTCGGTCAGCAGCTGGGCGCCGAGCAGCCGGCGCCACCGGGGGCCGTCGAGCGCGTCGGCGACGGTGAAGCCGAAGGGGAGCAGGCGGGCGTTGAGGACCAGGCCGGTGACGACGGCGGCGAGCGCGCCGCCGCCGGAGAGCACGATGCCGACGGCGGCGAACTGCGAGCCCCCGGCGAAGACCAGCACGGACATGGCGACGGGCACCCAGAGCGGGAGGCCGCCGGAGACGGAGATCGCCCCGAACGAGGCGCCGACCAGGGCGTCCGCGAGGCAGACCAGGGCGATGTCGCGGAGGGTGGCACGTTCGAGGGTTCGGAGGAGCGAACGCATGTCCAGTAGAGTGAACGCAACAGGGGTCGTTCGTCAAGGCGAACGCCTGAACGTGTGGAGCGAACGCGGATGAGTGGAAACAGCGGCGGCGGCCCCGCCGGGAGCGAGCTGATCGAGCTGATCGCGGCCTCGATCCGGCGTGAGCGCGAACGCGCCGGGCTGTCGATGGCCGAGCTGGCCCGCCGCGCGGGGATCGCCAAATCGACGCTCTCGCAACTGGAGTCGGGCGCCGGCAACCCGAGTGTCGAGACCCTCTGGGCGCTCGGCGTCGCCCTGGACGTGCCGTTCAGCCGGCTGGTCGACCCGCCGCGCCCGGTGGTCCGGGTGGTGCGGGCCGGGGAGGGACCGGTCACCCACTCCGAGCGGGCCGACTACGCCGCCACCCTGCTCGCCTCCTGCCCGCCCGGCGCCCGGCGCGACATCTACCGGATCGACGCCGAGCCGGGCGAGACCAGGGCCTCCGACCCGCACATGCCGGGCACCGTCGAGCACGTGCTGCTGGGCGCCGGCCGGGCCCTGGCCGGGCCGACGCAGGCACCCGTCGAGCTGGGCCCGGGCGACTACGTCAGCTATCCCGGCGACGCCCCGCACGTGTTCCGGGCCCTGGCGCCGGGCACCCTCGCGGTGATCGTGATGGAGCACGTCTGACCCCGGACCCACCGGCGCGGCGGGAGCGCGCCACCGACACCGGCCCCCGTCCGGCCCCCGCCAACCCCGGCCCCGCCGCAGCGACCTGACCGTCGGCGGGGTACGGCTCACGGTCGCCGGGCCGGTCGGGCTGCCGGCCGGCGTCCCGGCCGGGAACCTCGCCGACCACTACGGACCGCGCGGGGTCTGGCCGGCCTCCCCCGCGGTGCAGGCCGTCGCGAGGGCCCGACACCGCCTGATCGGAGTCGGCCGGAAGCCTCAGGGCTTCAGGAGCCGGTCCAGGAACGGGTTGCCGAAGACCCGGTGCGGGTCGTGGCGGTCCAGGGTCGCGACCGCCTCGTCCCAGCCGGGCCCGCCGCCCTCGCGGTGGCTCGCCGGGATCACCCGGTCCAGCACGTCCGGATCGGCCCAGGCGGCGTCCTCGGTGTAGGCCCAGCCCTTGGACCACTCGACGCGCAGGCCCGCCCGGGTGCCGTCGAAGGAGCGCAGCAGGGCCTGTTCGAGCTCGCGGGCGAAGCGGTGCAGCCCGGGTGTGCCGGGGAAGCCGAGCACGTCGAGCCAGACGGCGGTGTCCCACTCGGGGCGGTCGGGGCGCGGGCGCAGCGCGGAGAGCAGCGGCGGCCGGGCGCCGGGCACCCCGGACCAGGCCGGGTCGTCCAGGCCGGTGACCCTGATCTCCACCGCGCCGTTCACCGGGAACTCGCCGCGGTCCCGGTAGGCGTCGAGCAGCGCCCGGTAGTGGTCGGCGAACTCGGCCACCACCCACTGCAGGTCGGCGCGCCGGGCGAGGACCGCGTAGCCGTTGGCGGTGATCCGCAGGGTGGTGGGGCGCACGTACTGGAGCAGGGTGCGCGAGGGGCCCCAGAGGTCGGAGCGCAGGCCGCCGGCGAGCAGGTGGGTGAGCACCTCTCCGGTGAGCAGGTCGCGGATCAGCCCGCCGGAGAGGAGGACGTCGGTGATGTCGCCGGTAAGGGCAATCTTGGCGACGAGGTACTGGAGCTGCCCGAAGAGCGGGGCCGAGGCCCAGGTGCCGGCGACGAGGTCGCCGGCCAGCCGGGCGACCGGCTCGGGGACAGAGTCGGAGAAGGGGTAGTTGTAGGGCTCGTCGACGGCGCGGGCGGCGAAGGGGCGGTTGGGGGCGACGCTCCAGGTCTTCAGCCAGGGCCGCTCGGTGTAGGCGAACCAGATCGCCTCGACGCGGCCGTCGCGTTCGACGAAGTCGGCGAGGGTGCGCGGGCGGGAGGGGGTCGACGCCGGCAGTGCGCCGGGGCGGGCGAAGAGTTCGGCGGCCGGGACGTCCAGCCGGCTGACGCAGCGCAGCGGCCGGTCGGCGCCGGCCCGGAGCACCACCTCGGTGACGAAGGCGCGGCCGAGGTGGACCAGGAAGGCGGCGCTGTCGGCCTCGGAGCGGTCGAAGGTCCGCAGCGCGTAGCGGTCGGTGGCCGGGTCGAGGACCACCGCGGTCAGCCGGGTGACCTGGTTGCTGACGGAGCCGTAGCCGTGCCCGTCGGGGCGGGTCTCGCCGGCGGCGGGGACGGCGGTGCCGTGGCCGCCGATCGCGAGCACGCCGCCGACGGTGAGTTCGCCGGGGGCGGGGACGGCGGTGAGGCCGAGGCCGCGCTCGGCGAGGTGGGCGAGCACGGCCTCCATGGTGGCGCCGCTCTGGGCGCGGACGGTGGTGGGCGAGTCGGCGGTGACCGCGGTGAGGTGGCGGGTGGTGTCGAGCAGCAGCACGCGGGCCGCCTCCGGGGTGCCGTCGGCGACGGTGAGCGGCGCCCAGGTGTGCCGGTGGCCCTGGGCGCGCAGGCGCCAGCCGTTCGCGCGGGCCCAGTCGGCGAGCGCGGGGACCTCCTCGGGGGTGCGCGGGGCGCAGGTCCACAGCTGGTCGGTGCGGACCTCGCCGGACCAGTTCTGGTAGACGCGCCGGAACGGCTCGGTGCCGGCCGGGAGTCCGGGCGGGACGGGGGCGTCCTCGGCCCGGGCGCTGTCCGGACCGACGGTGCCGCGCAGCAGCCAGGCGCCGGCGCCGAGCGCGGCGGAGGCGCCGAGCAGACGGCGCCGGCTGAGGCCCCGGTGCTGCGCCTCGTCGCGGTCGCGGCCGTCGTGCCGGTCGCCGCCGTCGTGCCGGTCGTGGTCGCCGTACCCGTCATGGCTGTCGTACCGGTGGTGGTCCGTGGTCATGCCCCGCCCCTGGTGTCCGTGGTCTCCCCGATCCGGTTGAATGTACGAAGCTGTCGCCCGGGTGCTGCGGCAGCGTCTGTGATCTTCACTCGAAGGGATGAACCTTGCCGGATTTCGCGGTGCGCTCATAGGTTGATCGTGATCACCGCGCCCGCTCGATGGTGGTCACCGTGCCCGCTCGCCAGCCGCCGCCCCTCCGGAGGTCCCGCCGTGTCCGCGCCCGCACCTGTTCCCGCGTCTGGTCCCGCACCCGTTTCCGCCCCCGCGCCCCTGGCCGTCGCCGTCGCCCAGCCCGCCTGCCACCCGTCGGGGCGGCCGGAGACCGTCGCGGTCAACGCCGAACGGCACGCCGCCGCGGTCCGCGCGGCCGGGGCGGTGCGCCTGGTGGTGTTCCCGGAGTTCTCGCTCACCGGCTACGACCTGGCCGCGCCCGCCGTCGACCCGTCCGACGAGCGCCTCGCGCCGATCGCCGCGGCCTGCGCCGAGACCGGCGCCACGGCCCTGGTCGGCGCGCCGGTCGCCGGGGCGGACGGGCGCGAGTACATCGCCACGCTCGCCGTCACCGGCGCCGGGGCCTCGGTGGTCTGCCGCAAGACGAACCTCTACGGGAGGGAGTCCCAGCGCTTCACCGCCGCCGACCGGCCCTCGGTCCTGGAGCTGGACGGCTGGCGGCTGGGCCTGGCGATCTGCGCGGACGCCGCCGACCCCGGGCACGCGAAGGGCCTGGTCGCGCTCGGCGCCGACGCCTACGTCGCCTCGACGCTGTACGGGGCCGGCCCCGAGTCGCTGGCCACCAAGGAGGCCCGGTACCCGGCGCGCGCGGCGGACAACGGCGTCTGGGTGGTGCTGGCCACCGCCGCCGGGCCGAGCGGCGAGTTCGAGGCGAGCTCGGGCGGCTCGGGGGTCTGGGCGCCGGACGGCACCGAGGTCGCCAAGGCGGGCACGGCGCCGGACGCGGTCGTGACCGCGGTGCTGGGCTAGCGCCGGCCGCGGGCGCGCGGATCGCCGCAGGCGCGCGGATCGCCGCAGGCGCGCGGATCGCCGCAGGCGCGCGGATCGCCGCAGGGCGCCCGGCCGGACGGGGCGCGCTCGGCCGGCCGGGGGCGCCCCGCCCGGGGCCCGTGTGCGGGCCGCTCCCCCGGCCCGGAAATACCCGGGCCCCCCGCGCGGCTGTGGTGTGCGAAAGCCGTACCCGGCCGGAACGGGGACCCGGGCCCGAAGGGGCCCCGCCCCGGCCGGGACCGTTCAGGAGGTGCAGCGCACGATGGGTGACGAGCAGATGACCGGGGACTACCGGATCGAGCACGACTCGATGGGCGAGGTCCGGGTGCCCGCCGGGGCGAAGTGGCAGGCGCAGACGCAGCGGGCGGTGGAGAACTTCCCGGTGTCCGGCCAGCGTCTGGAGCGGGCGCACATCGCCGCGCTGGCCCGGATCAAGGCCGCCGCCGCGCGCGTCAACGCCCGGCTCGGCGTGCTCGACGAGGAGACCGCCGCCGCGATCGCCTCCGCCGCCGAGGAGGTGGCGGCGGGCCGCTGGGACGCCGAGTTCCCGGTGGACGTCTTCCAGACCGGCTCGGGCACCTCGTCCAACATGAACACCAACGAGGTGATCGCCACCCTGGCCGCCGAGCGCCTCGGCCGGCCGGTCCACCCCAACGACCACGTCAACGCCAGCCAGTCGTCCAACGACGTGTTCCCGTCCTCGATCCACATCGCCGCCACCGCCGCCGTCAGCCACGAGCTGATCCCGGCGCTGGAGCACCTGGCGGAGGCGCTGGAGCGCAAGGCCGTGGAGTTCGCGGACGTCGTCAAGGCGGGCCGCACGCACCTGATGGACGCCACGCCGGTCACCCTCGGCCAGGAGTTCGGCGGCTACGCGGCGCAGGTCCGGCACGGGCGGGAGCGACTGCTGGCCACCCTTCCCCGGGTCGCCGAACTGCCCCTCGGCGGCACCGCCGTGGGCACCGGCATCAACACCCCGCCCGGGTTCGCGGCGGCGGTGATCGAGGAGGTCGCGCGCGCCACCGACCTGCCGCTGACCGAAGCCCGGGACCACTTCGAGGCGCAGGGCGCGCGGGACGGCCTGGTCGAGCTCAGCGGCCAGCTGCGCACCGTCGCCGTCGGCTTCACCAAGATCGCGAACGATCTGCGGTGGATGGGCTCGGGCCCCCGCACCGGCCTCGGCGAGCTCAACCTGCCGGACCTCCAGCCCGGCTCCTCGATCATGCCGGGCAAGGTGAACCCGGTGCTGCCCGAGGTGGTGCTGATGGTCGCGGCCCAGGTGATCGGCAACGACGCCACCGTCACGGTGGCCGGGGCGAGCGGCAACTTCGAGCTCAACGTGATGCTGCCGGTGATCGCCCGCAACGTCCTGGAGTCGGTCCGGCTGCTGGCCAACAGCGCCCGGCTGCTGGCCGACCGCGCGGTGGACGGCATCACGGCCAACGCCGAGCGGGCCCGGGAGTACGCGGAGTCCTCGCCCTCGGTGGTGACGCCGCTGAACCGGTACATCGGCTACGAGGAGGCGGCCAAGGTCGCCAAGCGGGCGCTCGCCGAGCGCAAGACCATCCGTCAGGTGGTACTGGAGCGCGGGTACGTCGAGCAGGGGCGGCTCACCGTGGAGCAGCTGGACGAGGCGCTGGACGTGCTGCGGATGACCCGGCCGTAGCGGCCGTGGCGGCCGGCGCCCCGGCGCGGAGCGGCGGCGCCGGACGCGCGCCCGGGGCGC
>NZ_JBHVIV010000005.1:0-200723 GCF_042799475.1 Kitasatospora sp. NPDC057692
TTGCGATACCGGCCGTCAGAGCACTGGCGGCGGCGACCAAAACGGTGTTCCGGAAACGGAAATTACGCAACGCGAGTCCTTCATCGTTGGGGCGGCGTCAGCGGTTCGCCTGGTAACAGCATGCTTGTTTGAGGCGAGTAGAGCATGCGCAACATATCAGCGACCATCGCCGCCAGGAACTACCTGAGTCGTACAGAGAACGTCCGGCAAACGGAAGATGACGCCCCATCAGCACCTAAAGCGTTTCGGTGGGCATAACTCCCACATCTGCACCCTTGGCGGCCTTGAGTGAATGCCAATGATTTGTTCGTGCACTCACTTATGTCCCATTTGGAGGGATTCGATGCCATCGACTTCATCGAGGACGTCTTCCATGACATCCATCCGGGTCTCTTCGTGGCGAACGTGGCCGGCGATCCGGAACGGTCGGCACGGATCTACCGCTGAGCCGGGCGGAAACCACCAGCCTGGTGGCCCGGGTCGCCCTCCCCACAGACGTGGGGGTCAGCCGGCTTGCCGGCGGATCAATGATCCTGTGGTGGGCGTCCTTCCCGCCACGAGGGCCATCCGCGGGATCGGTTGCCCGACAAGAGGTCTGAGGTTGGTCCGGTCATGATGGCCGGAGGGTTGAATGCGTGAGACGAACACGTATGAATGTGGGACTCTGGCGCATGGATCGTCTCTGCGGGCGGCCGTAGGTTTCACGTCATGAAGATGAAGACCGCGCGGATCCACGCGTTCGGCGACCCGTCCGTGATCAGGTACGAGGATGTGCCGCGGCCTCGGCCCGCGTCTGGGGAAGTGCTCCTGCGCGTCGCGGCGACGTCGTTCAATCCCACCGAGGCCGCGTTGCGCGCCGGGCTGTTGCAGGCGTTCCTGCCCGTGGAGCTCCCCTACACGCCGGGGTGGGATGTCGCCGGTACGGTCGCCGAGGTCGGGCCGGGAGCCGAGGGGTTCGCCGTCGGGGACCGGGTCGTCGGGTGGTTGGAGGGAGCCGGGGCGGCCGCGGAATGGGTTCGGGCGCCGGGTGTGCTGCTGGTCCCGGCGCCGGTGTCCGTTCCTCTCGCGCACGCCGCGACGCTGCCCTTGGCGGGACTGACGGCGTGGCAGGCGGTGTTCGAGCACGGGAAGGTGGCTGCCGGGCAGCGGGTGCTGGTCAACGGTGCCGGTGGAGGGGTCGGCGGCTTCGTGACGCAGCTCGCCAAGTACGCCGGGGCCGAGGTGATCGCCACGGCCGGTGCGCGCAGCGACCTGGCAGTGCGGCGGCACGGGGCGGACCATGTGATCGACTACACCGCCGGGCCGGTCCCGGCCGCGCTCGACGGCCCGGTGGACACCCTGCTCAACCTCGTCCCGCTGAGCCCGGACGATGCCGCCGCCCTGGCACCGACGGTGCGGCCGGGCGGGCGGATCGTCTCGATCGCGACGCCCGTCGAGCCGCCTGCCGGCGCCGGGGTGACGGCGATCCACATGGTCGCCCGCAACGATGTGGCGCAGCTGGCGGCGCTCGCGGAACTCGTCGACGGGGGTGAGGTCGCGCTCGACGTCAGTGGCTCGTACCCGCTGGCCGACCTCGCGGACGTCCACCGCCCCGGTGCAGCCGGCCGCATCCGGGGCAAGGTCGTCATCATCCCCTGAGGGCCGTGGCCGCCGCCCCGACCTCCCCGCGCGGGGGCGCCGTCGCCTACAGTGAGAGCTTCTTGCGGACGGGACCGGGTGACGGCACGAGCGGGGAGGGGGCCGGAGTGGAACGACGCGTACGTCGGACCGCGGCAGCCTCGCTGTCCTGCGCGCTCCTCGCGGTCTGGGCCGTCTGCCAGGTCCTCCTCGGCACGGCGACGGGCACGGCGACGGGCACGGCTCGGCCGACCCTCCACGCGCCGGCCGCCGCCCCCGCCGCCGTGCGGCTCGGCCCGGCGGGCGCGGAGGTCCGGCGGGCCGCGGACCGTCCCGGCCACGACGTCGTCCAGCGGCGGACGGCCGCCGCCGAGCCCGGCGTCCGGCTGCCCGCGTTCCCGCCGGCCGCGCTCCCGGCCGCCCGGACGGACGCCCCCCGGCCCCGGCCCGGGGTGTACGCCGCGGGGCCGCGCCAGGAGCGGGCGCCGCCGTCCGACCGCTACGACCCCCGCCACACCCGCGGTCCCCCCTCCACCCGGTCCAGCTGACGTTCCACCGCGCCCGCCGACCCGGGTGCCGCGGCCTGCCCGCGGCCCGGGCGGGAGGACTCCGGCCCACCGTGCCCGGAGCGTTCCCGGCGGCGCGCCGTCCCCTCGCGTCCGCCCGTCCCGGGTGCGGCGTCCGCCTGCGGACGCCCGGCTCCCGCGGACCGCCCGTGGAGTACCCATGTCTGCTCGCCGTGCCACGTTCTGGCGCGCGCTCGTCGCGCTCGCCGTCGTCGGTGTCTCGCTCTACGTCGCCCTGACCACCCCGCCCCGCCTCGGCCTCGACCTGCGCGGCGGCACCCGGATCGTCCTGGAGACCCAGGACTCGCCCACCGTCCGCGCCGACGCGGACGCCACCGACCGGGCGTTGGAGGTGCTGCGCCGCCGGGTCGACGGCCTCGGCGTCGCCGAGCCCTCGCTCGCCCGCGCCGGGGAGCGGCGCATCGTCGTCGAACTCCCCGGCGTCCAGGACCCCCGCGAGGCCGCCGGGGTCATCGGCCGCACCGCCCAGCTCACCTTCCACCCCGTCACCGCGATCGCCGACGGCCCGGCGGGGCCCCCCGCGGCGGACGGCTCCCGGGTCCTCGCCGACCCCGGCCTTCCCGGCGGCCACCTGCGACTGGGCCCGCCGGCGCTGACCGGCGACGGCGTCAAGGACGCCTCGGCCGCCCTCGACACCCGGACGGGCCTCGGCTGGAGCATCGACCTCTCCTTCCGCGGCTCGGCCGGCGACGCCTGGGCCCGGCTCACCGGGGAGGCGGCGTGCGCGGCGCCGGCCGACCCCGCCCGGCGGGTCGCCATCGTGCTCGACGACCGCGTCCTGTCCGCCCCCGGCGTCCAGGACAGCGTGCCCTGCGGGCAGGGGATCACCGGCGGTTCGACGCAGATCACCGGCGGCTTCTCGGCCGACGAGGCCCGCGACCTCGCGGCCCTGGTGAAGGGCGGTGCGCTGCCCGTCCCGGTGACGGTGATCGAGCAGAGCACCGTCGGCCCCACCCTCGGCGCCGAGGCGATCCGGGCCAGCGCCCTGGCCGCGGTCATCGGCCTGCTCTGCACCGGGGCCTTCATCATCGCGGTGTACCGCCTGCTCGGGGTGCTGGCCACCGTCGCGCTCGCCCTCTACGGACTGATCTCGTACGCCGCCGTGGTCGCGCTCGGCGCGACGCTCACCCTGCCCGGGCTGGCCGGCTTCGTGCTCGCCATCGGCATGGCGGTGGACGCCAACGTGCTGGTCTTCGAACGGGCCAGGGAGGAGTACACCGCGCCCCGGGCGGCCGGCCGCGGCAAGGAGCGCGACCTGCGGCGCCCGCTGCGCGTCGGGTTCGCGAAGGCGTGGAGCGCGGTGGCCGACTCCAACGTGACGACGCTGCTCGCCGCCGGGCTGCTCTTCGTGTTCGCCACCGGCCCCGTCAAGGGCTTCGGGGTGACGCTCTCGATCGGCGTGCTGGCCTCGATGTTCTCGGCCATGCTGATCACCCGGCTGCTCGCCGAGTGGGCGGTGCGGCGGCCGGCCGTCGCCCGGCGGCCCGCCCTGACCGGTATGGCCACCGTCGGCCGGCTCCGGACCCGGCTGACCCGGCGTCCGCCCCGGCTGATGCGCCACCGGCGGCGCTGGCTGGGCGCCTGCGTCGGCCTGCTGCTGCTCGCCCTGGCCGGGATCGGCGGGCGCGGCCTGGAGTTCGGCGTCGAGTTCACCGGCGGCCGGGTGGCGCAGTACACCGCCGCGCAGCGGGTCGACGCGGACGCCGCCCGCGCGGCGGTGGTCGACGCCGGGTTCCCGCAGGCCGTGGTGCAGACCACCGGCGACACCGGCGTGTCCGTCCGCACCAAGGAGACCGGCGACGACCAGCAGCAGCGCATCCGCGACGCACTCACCGGCGTCACCGGCGAGCTGTCCGTGGAGCGCGACGAGCTGATCGGGCCGAGCCTCGGCAGCGAGCTGCGCGGCTACGCGCTGGCCGCGCTCGGGCTCGCGGTCGCCGCCCAGCTGCTCTACCTGACGCTCCGCTTCCGGTGGACCTTCGCGGCGGCCGCGGTGATCGCGATGGCGCAGGACCTGCTGCTCGTCCTCGGCCTCTTCGCCTGGCTGGGCAAGCCGGTGGACAGCGTCTTCCTCGCCGCGCTGCTCACCATCGTCGGGTACTCGGTCAACGACACGGTGGTGGTCCTGGACCGGCTGCGCGAGCTGCGCCGGACCGGGACGAAGGCGAGCTGGGCGGATCTC
This sequence comes from Kitasatospora sp. NPDC057692, assembly GCF_042799475.1. Classification (NCBI taxonomy): domain Bacteria; kingdom Bacillati; phylum Actinomycetota; class Actinomycetes; order Kitasatosporales; family Streptomycetaceae; genus Kitasatospora; species Kitasatospora sp. NPDC057692. Next base: position 4,387 of record NZ_JBHVIV010000005.1, read on the forward strand.
GCGGACCGCGCCGTGGCGCAGACCCTCCCCCGGACGGTGAACACCGGCATGGGGGCGCTGTTCGTCCTGGTGGCCCTGGCGGTCCTCGGCGGCGACTCGCTCGCCGACTTCTCGGTGGCGCTGCTGGCCGGGGTCCTGGTGGGCACGGCGTCGACGGTGTTCACCGCGATGCCGGTGGTCGTGCTGCTCCAGGGGCGGTCCCCGGACCGGCCGCGGGAGGCGAGGGAGGCACGGGCACCGCACGCGGCGGGGGCGGCCGGTGTGGCGCGGGCGCGCGACCACAACGGGGCGGTGGTCTGAGCGGCGCTGGATCCGCTCCCTGAGGTCGGTCGGGGAACGGTGCTGCGGCCGGTCCAGGGCGGCTGTCTCCTCCGCGCGGAGGAGGCGGCCGCCCTGGCCGGCAGGGCCCGCAGGACCGGCAGGGCCGTCCCCGGCTGAAGCGGCTGTTCGACGCCCGGTCAGGGCCGGGCCTACGACGAGCGGCGTTCGAGCCAGTCCGGAAAGATCAGCGCCGTACTCGCCGCCCCTGCCAGCCAGCCCGGCACGGCGAGGCCCAGGGTGAGCGCGAACGACCACTGCGCCTCCAGCAGGACGCCGCCGCCCATGACGACGAAGAGGGCGACCCAGCCACCGTTCAAGGCGATCGACGCCGGTACGCTCACGGGCTGCTCGACCAGGCGCTGGACGAGCAGGGCGGACCCGAGACCGACCAGCAGCGACAAGGCGATGACCGTCAGGACGGGCGTGCGCAGGGTCCGGGCGCGGTGCCCGTGGTGGGCGACCTCGGCCACCCGGCCCCGCCAGACCGTCAGCTCCACCTCGCTCCCCACCTCCACGTCCTCGTAGAACGCCTCCCCGACCTTCAATTCGCGTGTGGGCGCGCCCGCCCGGGACACCGTCAGCAGGTAGGTGCGGTTGCCCTCGTCGGACAGGACCCTCCCGGCCTCGACCCTGCCCGTCCCGCCCCGCACGCAGTCCTCGTGCGGCGTCGGCGCCGCCGTGCCGCAGACCGGGGCGGTGCGGTAGGCGCCCATGCCGTCGTACACGGCGAAGAACCACCGGAAGCCGACGGCGACGGCCGCCAGGCCCGCCGCGACCAGCAGGCCGAGGGCCAGCCCGCGCACGACGGGTCGGGCGGGCTTCGCCGGCTCGCCGGACGGCGGCTTCGCGCTCCCCTGCTTCGTACCCCTGCGCCGGATGTTCATCGCATCCCACCCCTGTCGGGCACATCCTCCGGACACCTCCCGGTGCCCCGCGCCGATCGTTCCAGGGCAGGACCGGCGGCGGCAGCGGGCCGAAACCGTTGTGACGCACCTGTCGAACACGGCGGCCCCACCCCTCCGCAGCGCCCCGCGGGCATCCGGAGGCAACGGGCGGGAGCGGGTCCGCACAGGCGGAGCACCCCGGCGGCCGTGAACGCCGGCCCCGCGGTCGGGCAGGCTTCGGCTCGCCGCCCGATGTGGTCGTCCGGCTGGTCGGCGGGCCGTGGCCCCGGGCGCTCGTCTCCGGTGGCTGCGGCGGCCGGGCTCCCTACGCCGTTGCCCGCTGGACCCGGTAGTTCCAGCGGGTGAGCGACCTGACGACGGTTGCGGCGCCGATGGGGTTGGCGCTGTGGACGAAGACGGCTCCGATCCGGAAGGGCCGTCCGTTGAAGGCGGCCTCCTCCAGGAGGGTCACCACCGGCATGACGGTGTCGTCGCCGCCGAGGTCGTGGTCGAGCCACAGCTCGTCGATGAAGCTGTCGCGGTGCTCTTCCAGGAGCCGGACGCCTTCGCGGCTGGTGCGGGCGATCCGCGTGGCCCGGGGAAGGGGGCGGAGGTCGTCGATGCCGAGGACGACGGCGGGCGGCGAGGCGGGTGCTTCCTTCACCGGGTCATCGTCCCAGGGGGCGTGCGGGACGGCCACGGGGTATCGGGGCTCCGCCGGGGCGGGCCGTGCCGCGTCGAAGGGGGCCGCAGGACGCGCCCCGGGCGCCGGCGTCCCCCGGGGAGCCGGCGCCCGGAGTCGGCGTCAGTAGATCAGGATGTCCCAGTGGCTGCCCTCGTTGCAGTACAGGTTGCCCGACGCGGCCTTCCACTGCGGGTAGCCGTCGCCCCGGAGGCCGATGTAGGTGAAGCTGTTCTGGATGTAGCCGTCGATGCAGGAACTGCGGGAGATGTCGACCTTGTAGCCGTTGTAGTGGCTGTAGGTGCCGGAGGCGTGGCCCACCTCGGTCCCGCCCGTGATGTTGATGGCACAGCCGCTGGCCCGCTTGAGGGTGATGATCGCGCTCACCGTGCCCGAGTTGATCTGCTCGAACGAGGTGCAGGTGGAGTTGGACCTGGTGGTGCAGCCCCCACTGGAGCTCCAGGTGATGCCGGCCTGGCTGAACTGACCGGCGGCCGCCGACTGCGACAGCTTGGTACCGCTGGCGCCCGCCGTGGGCGCCGAGACGGCGAGGCCGGCCAGGGCCAGGGCGACGACGGTGGCTGCGGTGCGTGGCTTCATCTGCATCTCCCGGTGAGAGTGGTGTGCCTCCGACTCGGCCCCCGCCCCCTCGCCGCGCCTCGTAGGAGGGCGGGAAGTCCGGCGCCGGACCTACGGGACCGGCCCGGGCGCAGGGGTCGTACGCAGTGCTGTGCGGTCGTACGCGGTGCTGTGACGCGGCCGTGCTGTGACGCGGCGGTGCTCCGGCGCGAGGGCCGACCGATCCGTCCGGCGCCGCACCAGGATGACCCACCGCCATCTATGCGAGTAGACCCAGGTCTGTGAATTTCCCGTGACGGGGAGCGGCCCTCGGCGCGTCGAACGCTTCACGGGGTGCGAAGCAGTCGCGGACGGGCTCGTACGGGGCGGGGCTGGGCAGAACGAGGCAGGACGGAGCGGAGCGGGTCGGTCGGGGTCGGCGAGCCCCTCGGCGGAGCGTCACGGCAGAGGTCTGCGAGCGGTCGCCGGGCCGGCGCCGTCCCTCCGCCGGTGCGGGACTCCGTGGTCGCGGAGGGGGCCGAGGGTGAGGCCGTGGGACCGGCAGTGGGCCGCGATGAGGGGCAGGGCGGCGAGGGTGGCGCGCCAGGAGTGGGGGGCCGAGGTGCAGTCGGAGTCGTGGAGGAGGAGGGTGGCGCCGCCGGTCAGGCCTGGGTGGGCGGTGGCGTAGACGGAGGGGCCGGTCGCGCCGGGTTCCCAGTCGCGGCCCCAGGCGGTCCACAGGACGGGGCGCAGGCCGAGGCGGTGGGCGGCCAGGGCGAGGCCGGTGGTGAGGACGCCGTACGGGGGGCGGTACCAGCGGGGGCGGGTGCCGGTGAGGTCGGCGACCGCCTCGGTGGCGCGGCGCAGTTCGCGCAGGTCCCGGGTGGGGGTCGGGAGGTACTGGGGGCGGTGGTGCCAGCCGTGGACGGCGACCTCGTGGCCGCGGGTGACCAGGTCGCGGCCGAGGTCGGGGGCGCGTTCGAGCATGTCGCCGAGCAGGAAGAAGGTGGCGCGGACGCCGAGGGCGTCGAGGGCGTCGAGGATGGGCGGGGTGCCGTGCGGGTCGGGGCCGTCGTCGAAGGTGAGCGCGATGTGCGCCGGGTCGCCGCGGCCGGCGGTGCGGCGGGCGAGGTGGCGGCGGACGGGTGGCAGGCGGACGGCGGCCGGTGCGAGGTGGAGCAGTTCCACGGCGGCGGCCGTGCCGAGGAGGGCGGCGGCCCTCACCCGAAGCGGGACGCCATCCGCCGGAACAGGCCGGGGGCGGCGCCGTGCAGACGGGCCGGGTAGTCCAGCCAGCGCGGGACGAAGATCCGGTCGCGGTCGGTGGTGAGCGCCTCGTGGACGATGGCGGCCACCTCGGCGGCGGGGACCGGGCGGGGGCGTTCGCGCTGGTAGCCGGTGCCGCGGGTGGCGAAGAACGGGGTCTCGACCGCGCCGGGCAGGATCATCCGGACGCCGACGCCGGTGCCGCGCAGCTCGTACCAGAGGCTCTCGGCGAACCTCGTCAGTCCGGCCTTGGTCGCCGCGTAGGCGGCCTCGTCGCGGACGCCGACCTGGCCGGCCATCGAGCCGAGCAGGACGATCCGGCCCCGGCGGCGCTCCAGCATGCCGGGCAGCAGCAGGCGGGTGAGGCGCAGCGGGGCGGCGAGGTTGACCTCCAGCATCCGGTCCAGGGTGTCGCCGGGGGTCCGGGCGAAGGGACCGCGCCAGCCGAGGCCGGCGCCGGCGATCAGCGCGTCCACCCGGCCGGCCGCGGCGAGGGCGGCTTCGGCGAGGCGCTGGGCGCCGTCGGGCTTGGCGAGGTCGGCGGGCAGCGGTCGGCCGCCGGTGCGGGCGGCGACCGCGTCGAGGCGGGCCTGGTCGGTGCCGGAGAGCAGCAGCCGCCAGCCTGCGGCGGCGAGGCGGTCGGCGGTGGCCGCGCCGATGCCGGACGAGGCGCCGGTCACCAGGGCGACGGGCGGGTCCTCGGCGGGTCGCCGCCCGGCCCGGCGGGAGGGCGGATGGTCGTCGTCCGTGGTCATGGCACCTGCCGCTCTGTGCGCATCTCGCCGTCCGATTTGTCCGGCAAGTCACCTTCGCACGGCGGATCCGTCCGGGCGACCCGGGTGCCGCCGGTCCGGGACCTCGGCGGTCGGCCGCCCGTGGCCGGCGCGGGGCCCAGCTCGGCCTCCACCTCACCGAAGCGGGAGAGCACGAAGGTGCCGCCGACCGCCACCGCGAAGCCGGCCAGCGCGCACCAGGCGTAACCGGGGCGGGCCGCGTCGCCGAGCACCACCACCCCGACCAGTGCCGGGCCGAAGGTCTCCGAGACGGTGCCGGCGGCGGTCGCGGCCGTCACGGTGCCGCGCTGCAGGGCGAGCGCGTAGGCGAGGTATCCGCCGAGGCCGCCGAGGGCCAGCCCGTACGCGGCCGGATCGGTGAACACGTCGGCCGGGCCGGAGAAGTCGAAGACCCGGACGGCGAGGCTGGTGACACCGAAGCCGACGCCTGCGAGCAGGCCGAGGCCGACGGCCGCGGGGGTGCCGTTGCGGCGGGCGAGGAGCAGGGTGAGCAGCAGCATCAGGACGGTCGTGGCCAGCAGCGCCCAGTGGAACGCGGGCGGCGCGTGGTCCCGGCCCGCGTCGCCGGAGCCGAGCGCCAGCAGGGTGAGGCCGACGACCACGGCGGCGATGCCGAGGAGGTCGGCGCGGTGCAGCCGGGCACCGAGCAGGCGGGCGGCGGCGAGCGCGGTGACGGCGAGGCTGGCGTTGGTGACGGCCTGGACCAGGAAGAGGGGCAGGGTGCGCAGGGCCACGATGCTCAGCGCGAAGCCGGCGATGTCCAGGCCGGTGCCGAGCAGGAACCGCCAGGAGCGGAGCAGCGCCGCCAGCAGGCCGACCCGCACCCGGTCCGCGCGGGGGGCCTCGCGCGCGCCGCCCGCCTGGAACACCGAGCCGAAGCCGAAGCAGACGGTGGCGACCAGCGCGGTGGTGAGTCCGAGCAGCATGGCCCTCCCGGCGTCGGGGGCGCCCCTCGGGAGCGGGGGTCACCCCCAGTGTCTGCCGGGCGCGGCCGGACCGCAGCGGGGCGATGTCGGCGCACGACGGCGTCGGCGCACGGGCGATGTCAACGCGCGGGCGATGTCAACGCGCGGGCGGCGTCAGCGCACCGGCGGGGGGCCGGCGACGAAGGCGAAGACGCCGTTGGCCACGGGGAGCGCGATCGGCAGCCCGACCGTGGCGCTCATGCCTCCCCCGGGCTCGCTCGGGAGCCACTGGTCGGCCGCCACCATGGCGGCGAGGACCAGCACGAGGAGCACGGCCAGGCCGGCCTGCACCCCTCGGCGGCGGTTCGGCGGGTCCTTGCGGAAGTAGTCGGCGGCGACCCCGGTGGCCCCGAGGGCGCAGGACCCCCAGGGGATGTCCCGGACCCAGGCGTCGCCCAGCACCAGCCACATGGCCAGGACGAGGAGGCCGACGAGCGCCGTTGTGGCCAGCTCGGCGATGATCGTCGCCTTCACGATGCCCCTGACGTGCATGCTCCGCCCCCTTGGATCTCCCTGCGAGGAGGGTACCCCGGCCTCCGGCCCGGTTCAGTCCTCCGCCCGGCCCGGGTCCGGAGCGGACTCGGTCCCCGGCTCGGTCCTCGGCCCGGTCTGCGGATCGGCCTGCGGATCGGCCTGCGGCTCCGGCCCGTCCTCGGGCAGGGGGCCGGCGACGGCGGCGAAGGCGCCGGCGGCCACGGGGAGCGCGGCCGCCAGGGCCAGCGCGCCGTCCAGGTCGTCCGGGGCCGCGTCCGGGAGCAGGCTCTCCACCCCCACCACGACGGCGGCGGCCACCAGGCCGAGCACGAGGAGACCGGCCGCCGCCCCTCGGACCCGGTGCGGCGGCCGCCGGCGGTAGTACTCGACCGGGGCCCAGTCGGCGCCCAGCACCCAGATCGCCCAGGGCAGGCCGCGGATCCAGTCGTCCCCCAGCAGCAGCCACCCCGCCAGGACGGCCACGCCGACGAACAGCGCGGCCATGGCCTCGGCCACGAGCGTCGCCAGCACCAGGTCCCGGACGTGCATGCCCCGCTCCCCCCGTAGCCCCGGAGGGAGGCTACCCGCACCGGCGGTCAGCCGACCCTGCCGGAGCCCTCCGCGAGGACGGGGAGGAGCGACCAGTCGGGCCGGGCGTCGGCCGGGTGGCGCAGGACGGAGTGGTCGGGGCTGGAGTGATGGGGGGTGGAGCGGTGGAGGGCGTAGTGGTGCGGGGCCATCGCGGTCTCGCGGGCGGGCAGGGCGGCGATCACCGCGCGGTGGACGGCGGCCGGGGTGAGGGCCGGGTCGGCGGTGGCCACCCGGGCGGCCAGGCCGTCCTCGGTGCGGGTGAGGTCGACGGCCGTCGCGGCGGGGCCGAGGGCGTCGGAGAGCAGGGCGCGGACGGCGTCGAGGTCGATCCAGTCGGCGCCGACGCGGTGCCAGTCGCCCGTCCGGGCGGCGGGGCGCAGGCCGCTGAGGGCGGCCAGCTCGGCGAGCGGCAGGGGCCGGTCGGCGGCGGCCGCGAGGACCGCGGGCACGGCGCGGGCGAAGCGCTCGGTGTCGGCCCGGTCGAGCACCTGGGGGCAGGCGAGCAGGGCGAACTCCAGGGTGCCGGTGGTCCGCAGGAGGTTGAGCATCAGCCGGACCGGCAGCGGCTGATCGGGCAGCCACTGCAGTTCGGGGTCGGCGACGGGCCCGGGACGGGCCTCGGACATCGCCTCGGGGATGGCGAGGCTGAGGTCGTTGACGACGACCTGGCGGGCGAAGCGGGCGCCGCGCCGCTCGGCGACGTCCTCCAGGAGCCGCCAGACCTTGTCGGCGTTGAGGGTGCTGTGCCAGTAGCCGGAGAAGGAGGCCGACTTGGCCCTGCCGATGAGTTCGTCGAGGTCGCCGGCCGCGGCGTCGAGGGTGATCAGCGCGTCCTGGGCGAGGGTGCCGATGTGGTCGGCGAGGGCGGCGCGCTGGCGGTTGGCGGACAGCGCGGAGAGCACGAGGTCGGTGCGGTCGGCGCGGTGCGCGGTGAGCGCGGCGAAGACGGCGAGCAGGACGACCGAGGGGCTGGCGGCGGTGCGGCGGCAGACCGCTTCGAGGTCGGCGGCGGCGGTGCGGGAGCGCAGCAGCACGGCGGCGAGTCCGTCCGGCGGGCCGGTGATGCCGTCGGTGGCGAAGACGGTCGACGGGCCGGTGGTGAGGATCGCCTCCCAGTGCTTGAGCGCGGCCGCGGTCTTGCGCCGGCCCTGCGCGCTCTGCTCCTGGGCGGCCACCTGGAGCGGGGTGCGGGAGGCGGCGGGCGGCAGGTCCGCACCGGTGGCGAGGGCGAGCCAATCCCCGATGAGCAGGGTGACGGCGGCGCCGTCGACGCCCGCGTGGCACGCCGTCACGACCAGTCGGCGCACCAACTCCCCGTCGGTGAGGAGGGTGAAGCGCAGTCGCGGGGCGGCGCCCAGGTCGACCGGAAGGGTGGCGTCGGCGCGCCCGGTCTCCTCGGCCAGCGCGTCGAGTTCGGCGTCCGTCCGGTCGCCGGCGGGGACGGTGGCGACCGTGAACTCCCCCTCGGGGGAAACGTCCTGGCGTTCCGGGAAGCCGTCCGCGGCGGGGCCGGGCGGGAAGGCGGTGCGCAGCGACTCGTGGCGTTCGACCAGGGTGCGCAGCGCGTCGAGGGCGGCGCCCACGGTGGTGCCGTCGGGGACCGGCCAGGCCCCCGTCTGGTTCATCTGCTCGGGCCGGTCGCGCCGGATGCAGCGGATCATGTTGTCCTGGCCGAGGGTGAGCGGGCCGGAGCCGCTGCTCGCGCCGCCGTAGCGGACGGTGATCCGCCCGGTCTGCTCTGCCACGTCGTACGTCACGTCGTCCGTGCCCTTCGGCTCGACTGGTCCCGGCGGGGTGCGGTCGGGACGCTATCAGCGCGATGATCGACCGGAACAGACCAGAATTCTGGGATGCAGCAAGGGATGTGATGGTTCATCAGCTACTTGGCGAGGCCATGGCGGCGGGCATCGCCCAGGTGCGGACGCGGGCCCGGAACGGGCGGTCGCCGACGGCCGCGAGGGCGGCGCGGAAGGGCTCCGGGGCCGGCAGGTCGTCGACCCGGCACGGGCCCGGTCCGAGCGCGCCGGGGTCGGCGAGCAGCACCGGGGCCGGGCCGGCCAGCGGCAGGCCGAAGCCCTGGACGAGTCTCCCGCCGTACGCCTTGACGCAGGCCTCGCGGCGGCACCACAGCGCGGTGAAGCGCTCGGCGGGCGCCGGGTCGGCCGCGACCAGCGCCGCCTCGGCCGCGGGGAAGTACCGCCGGGCCAGGCGCAGGGCGCTGCGGGCGTCGCGGACCTCCTCCACGTCGACCCCGACGGCGCGCCCCTCCGCGAGGGCGACGGCCGCGAGGGCGCCGGAGGCGGACTGGTTGACGGCGAGCCCGTCGATCTCGGGCTTGCCGTGCGGCCCTCGGCGCCAGACCAGCCGCGCGGGGTCGCGGCCGAGCCGGGCGCCGGCGAGCAGGCGGACGGCGCCGTGGGCGACGGTGAACCGCCGGCCGAAGCGCGGGTCCGGTCCGTCGGCGCGGACACGTTCGGCCGGGTCGAGCAGCTCGCGCAGGGCGCGGACCACCGGCTCGGGCTGGTCGGTGGGGATCAGCCAGACGTCGATGCGGTCGGTGTCCGCCCCCTCCTCCTCGTCGGCCCCGGCCTCGCGGCCTGCGGTCACGGCTGCGGACCGGAGCGCAGGGTCAGGGTGGAGAGCACGCCGAGCCGTGCGTCGAGGTCGGCGAGGAGCACGGGGCGCCGTTCGGCCCGCCAGGCCGGCAGCCGCTCGGCGAGCACCGACCAGAGTCCGGTGAACGGCTGGCCGGCGGGGGTGCGGACGGCGTCCAGGCCGGGCACCTCCAGCGCGGCGGAGAGCAGGACGGCGCTCCCCTCCCCCAGTTCCTTCGCCCGGCGGCGCACCTCCTCGGCGGCGGACGCGGCGTCGGCCCCGCCGTCCTGCCGGACGTCCAGTTCCTCGCCGGGCGCCGTCTCGCAGACCAGGACGACCGCGCAGTGCCGTTCGGGCAGGGTCACCGGCGCGGCCGGCTCGTGGTGCAGGGCGGTCTGCTCGGCGAGGACGACCACCGCGCGCTCGGCGACGCCGGTCCGCTGGTAGGCGGTGGCGGCGCGCAGCGCGCCGAACGCCCCGGCGGTGCCCTGGTCGCAGAGCGCGAGTGCGAGGGGGGTGCCCGCGCAGGAGCGGCTGAGCGCGAGCGAGGTGGGCGCGCCGGGCCGGATGTCGGGCGAGTCGAAGGCCTGGACGAGCACGTCGGCCGGCTCGTTCGGGCCGAGCGCCTCGGCGAGCAGGCCGGCGGCCAGTTCCTCGTAGGCGTGTCCGACGCCCTCGGCCAACAGGTCCTCGCGCAGCGGCAGGCCGTAGGGGCGGACCAGGTCGGAGACGAAGACCCGCAGGTCGGGGTCGAGGGAGAGCTCGGAGCGGCCTTCGGTGTACCGCGTCAGCACCCGGGTGAGGCCCGGTGCGGCGGGCACCGGTCAGTCCTCGGCGATGAGGTGCGAGGCGATGTAGTCGGCCAGGCTGGTGACCGAGCGCAGGTCGTCCTCGGTGATCTGCTCGACGTCGACCTGGAGGTCGAGCGCCTCCTCGGTCTCCAGGATCAGCTCGATGGTGCCGGCCGAGGTGAGGCCGAGGTCGTCGAACAGGCAGGCGTTCTCGGGGATCTCGGGCAGGTCGCGCTTGAGGACGCGCGGCAGCAGTTCGCCGAGGCTGTGCAGGATCCGGTCGCGCAGCTCGGTGTCGATGGTCTGGACCACTTGGTCGGACATGGGTGGGACCGTCCCGTCGTACGTGGTGGGGTGGTGGCCGGGTCGCCGGGGAACCGGCGGCCGGGGAGGAGCGACTGACGGAACGTCAGTGCTCGACGACCATGGCGGAGAAGGTCGCTCCGATGCCTGCGGCGGCGATGAGGTAGTGCTCGCCGCGGCCGAGCAGCCCCCGCGTGGTGGCGGTGTGCAGGTTGATGAGGCCGTCCGCAGCGAAACTGTGCCCCACGGCGGGCACGTTGTCCAGCACCACGTTCCCGATCGGGAAGCCGATCCGGCGCGCGATCATCCGCCAGGAGGCCTGGTTGACGTTGTGCGGGAGCACCAGCGCGAGGTCGGAGAGGTCCAGACCGGCCTGGTCGAGGGCGGCCTCGATCGCCTCGACCATCACCGCCGGGTACTCGCGCTGGTAGCGGGCGAGCAGGTCCGGGTCCTCGGCCAGCCGGCCGTCGAACTCGGGGCGCTGGCGCACCGCGTAGGACAGCACGCGGTCCCGTTCGCCGTCGGCGCTGACCAGGCAGGCGGCCGCGCCCTCGGCGAAGATGCCGGTCTCGGGCACCACCTGGGCGTCCTTGGTGAAGGTCTTCTCCCCGGTGAGCACCAGGGCCAGCGCCTCCCGGCCGGGTTCTCCGGCGAGCAGGCGGCCCGCCAGGTCGACGGCCAGCAGGCCGACGGCGCAGGCGTGGTGGGTGACGGTGAAGGCCTGGGCGTGGCCGAGGCCGTAGCGGTGGAGCAGGTCGTGCAGCGGGTTGAGCGGGTAGGGCACCGCCACCGGCATGCTGCGCGCGTGGATCACGAAACGGACGTCCCGTTCGCGTCCGCACAGCTCCGGCAGGGCGTCGACGGCGGCGCCGAGCAGGTCGGGCAGCTTCCCGTCCGGGTCCAGTCGCAGCTGGTCCAGGCCGTGGAAGCGGCGGAAGAGTCGAAGTTGACGTGGGGTCAGGCCGATGCGCTCGCCCACTGCCTCGATGGGCACGGTGTGGTGGGGGAGGTGGACGGCCACTGCCTCCAGTGCGGTCACGCGGGCTAGTATTCCCACGCCCGACGGGTCCGCACAAGTGATCTCGGGCTGTTGCGGCCTACAGCCCGCACACCTCACCGGGGAGCGCGCGCCCTTCGCGCCCGCCGCTGCCCCGTCCCCGCTTCGTCGAGCCGGTGGAGTCCCAGATGACCGATCGTGAACCTCCTGTCGCCGTACCGCCGGTCCGTCCGGCCCTGGTGTCCCTGCTGGCCGACGTCGCGCAGGCGCCGCCCGGCTGGGCCGCGCGGGTGACCCCGCAGGCCCGGCTGGACGGGGACCTGCTGCTCGACGAGACCGAGCTCGCGGCGCTGTACGAGGGCCTGCGCCGGAGCTTCGGCCCGGCCGTGGACCTCGCCGCGCTGCGGGCCGGGCTCGACCTCGCCGGGCTGGAGGCGCTGACCGTCGCCGACGTCGAGCGGCTGCTGCCCGCGGAGGACGCCCGATGAGCCGGATCCTGCTGGTGGTCCCGCCGCTGACCGGGCACGTCAACCCGACCGTGGGCCTGGCCCGGGAGCTGGTCGCACGCGGCCACGAGGTGGCCTGGACGGGCACCGAGTCGGCGCTGCGGCCGCTGCTGGGGCCCGACGCGACGGTGTTCGGCACCGGCACCCGGGCGTTCCGGGCACAGGGCGGGCACGGGCTGGCCGCCGTCCGCTCGCTGTGGGAGGGCTTCATCGTCCCGTACGCGCGGTTCACCGCGAAGGCGCTGGACGCGGCGGTGCGCGAGTACCGGCCGGACGCCCTGCTGGTGGACCAGCACACGCCGGCCGGGGCGCTGGTGGCGCACCGCCACCGGCTGCCCTGGGGCACCCTGGCGCCGGGCGCGATGGAGCTGGGGCGGCCGTTCCGTGCGCTGCCGCTGGTCGAGCGGTGGATGGACGAGCTGCTCCGGGGCCTGTGGCGGCGGGCCGCGCTGCCCGAGGAGGAGTACACCGACCCGCGGTTCTCCCCCGCGCTGGTGCTCGCCTTCACTGGCCCCGCGCTCACCGGTCCCGGACTGACCGGGGCGGAGCCGACCGGCGCCGAGGCGCTGCCCGCCCAGTACGCCCTGGTGGGGCCGGTGCTGGCGGACCGGCCGGCCGATCCGGCCTTCCCCTGGGAGCGGCTGCTGCCGGACCGCCGGCGGGTGCTGGTCACCATGGGCACCCTCTCCGGCGAGCTGGGCGCCGACTTCCTGGCCCGCGCGGCGCGGGCGGTCGAGCTGGCCGGGCCCGGCGTGCAGGCGGTGTTCGCGGCCCCGGGCGAGCTGCTGCCCGAACCGCCCGCCGGAGCGGTGGCGGTGGACCGGGCGCCGGTGCTGGAGCTGATGCGGCGCGGGGCGCTGGACGCGGTCCTGTGCCACGGCGGGATGAACACCGTCGGCGAGGCGCTGGTGCACGGGCTGCCGCTGGTGACCGCGCCGATCCGGCACGACCAGCCGTTCGTGGCGGCGCAGGTGGCGGCCGCCGGGGCCGGGGTGCGGGTGCCGTTCGCCCGGGTGACGCCGGATCACCTCGGCGCGGCGCTGCGGAGCGTGCTGGAGGAGCCCGGGTACCGGGCGGCGGCGGCCAGGGTGGGCTCCGAACTGCTCGCCGGCGGCGGGGCCGTGACGGCCGCCGACCGGGTGGAGGCACTGGTCGCGGCGGGTGCACCTCGGACCAATCCACTGGTCTAGGCCATTGTTTCCGGGGCGTCGCAGACTCTAGGGTGGCCCGCAGCACCGCTTCCCAGGTGCCCCGCGCGCCGCCTTCCCGGCGCCCCGGCAACCCATCCCCGCACGGGAGTTCTGGTTGATCGAGACCAAGGGGCTGAGAAAGTCCTACCCTTCCAAGAAACGCGGCCAGCCCCCCGTGGACGCCGTCCAGGGCATCGACCTGGACGTCGAGCCGGGTGAGATCTTCGGCTTCCTCGGCCCCAACGGCGCCGGGAAGACGACCACCCTGCGCATGCTCGCCACGCTGATCCGCCCGGACGGCGGCGAGGCGCGGATCGCGGGCGCCGACCTGTTCGCCGACCCCGCCGAGGTACGCCGCCGGATCGGCTACGTCGCCCAGGGCGGCGGCACCACCGACGCCGTCACCGCCCGCGAGGAACTCGTGATGCAGGCGCGGATGCACGGCAAGGGCAAGGCCGAGGCGCTGAGCCGCGCCGAGGACGCGCTCAAGGCCTTCGAGCTCACCGAGTTCGGCGACCGCCCGTGCCGCACCTACTCCGGCGGCCAGCGCCGCCGGCTCGACATCGCGCTCGGCGTCATCCACGCGCCGAAGGTGCTGTTCCTCGACGAGCCCACGGTCGGCCTCGACCCGGCCAGCCGCGGCCACGTCTGGACCGAGATCCGGCGGCTGCGCGACGAGGGCATGACCGTCGTCGTCACCACCCACTACCTTGACGAGGCCGACGCGCTCTGCGACCGCGTCGCCATCGTCGACCACGGCGGCATCGTCGCCGAGGGCACCCCCGAGACGCTCAAGCGCGAGATATCCGGCGACGTCGTGCTCATCGGCCTCGGCGCCGGCGAGGCCGAGCGGGCCGCCAAGGCGCTGCGCGAGCAGCCCGACCTGCCGGACCTCCACCGCCTGGAGCTGAACGGCGAGGACGGCGTGCGGCTCTACCTGGACGACGGCGCCGCCGCCGTCCCGCGCCTGCTGCGCGCCCTGGACGGGGCCGGCGTCGTCACCGGCACCGTGCAGCTTCAGCGCCCCAGCCTGGACGACGTGTTCCTGGCCCGCACCGGCCGCTCCATCGAGCAGTCCTGACCGCACCTCCGGATCCCCTAGGAGGGGCCCATGAAGCTCGCCCGCGACACCTGGCTGGTCTTCCAGCGCCAGCTGCTGCTGATGTGGCGAACCCCGGTCTGGATCGCCGTCGGGGTGATCCAGCCGGTCTTCTACCTGCTGCTCTTCGCGCCGCTGCTCAAGAAGGTGCTGGAGCCGATGGGCGCGCACAGCTACGCCGAGGCCTACCAGATCTACGTGCCCGGCCTGTTGGCCGTGCTGTGCATCTTCGGCGGCCTGTACACCGGCTTCAGCCTGCTCGGCGAGCTGCGGGCCGGGATCATCGAGCGGGCCCGGGTCACCCCGGTCAGCCGGCTCGCCCTGCTGCTCGGCCGGGCGCTGCGCGAGACGGTGGCGCTGCTCGTCCAGGCGGTGATCATCACCATCATCGCGCTGCCGTTCGGCCTGCGGGTCGGCCCGCTGGACCTGGTGCTGGCCTTCCTGCTGATGGGCCTGCTCGCGCTGATGACCTCCGCGATCTCCTACGGGATCGCGCTGGTGCTGCCGGCCGACGAGGCGATGGCGCCGGTGGTGAACACCGTCGCCCAGCCGATCGCGCTGCTGTCGGGCACGCTGCTGCCGCTGGCGCTGGCGCCGATGTGGCTGCAGACGATGGCCAAGTGGAACCCCTTCTACTGGGCCGTGGAGGGCATGCGCGCGCTGTTCTCGGGCGAGGTCGGGGACAGCGCGGTCTGGCAGGGCCTGCTGGTGGTCGCGCTGATGACGGTGGCGGCGGTCTTCTGGTCGGCGCGGCTGTTCTCGACCCGGGTGCGCTGAACCCGGGCGCGGTGGCGCGTGCGCGCGCGGCGGTGGCTTTCGGGTGGCCGGCTCGGGGAACCGGGTCGGCCGTCCGACCGTCACCGCTGTTGAGGTTCCGGCTGGTTGGTTGTCCCGGCGGCGTCGGCGGGCCTGTCGTCCGATCGGTCGATCGCCAGCTCGACGCCTCGTCGGTTCACCAGCTCGCCAGCTCATCAGATCGCCAATGCACCAGCTCGTCAGTTCGCCACTTCGTCAGCTCGTCGAGAGGAACCGCATGAGCCCCCGGTCCGAGAACACCCCGGCCGCCGACCGCGCCGGCCAGTCCGCGCGGCGCCGCGCCACCCGACTGGCCATCGTGGGCGGGGCGATCGCCGCGCTGCCCGTGGCGGGCCTGCTCGCCGCCACCCCGGCCGCCGCCAAGCCCCCGATCAAGGCCGCCGAGGCCCGGCCGGCGGCCGCCGTCGCGGCCAAGCCGCCCGCCAAGGCCGTCGCGGCCAAGCCTCCGGTCAAGGCGGTGGCCGCGAAGCCCCCCGTGAAGGCCGTGGCCGCCAAGCCGCCGGCCAAGGTCGTCGCCGCCAAGCCCCCCGCGAAGGCGGTCGCCTCCAAGCCGGTGGCGAAGGCCGTCCCCGCGAAGCCGCCGACCAAGGCCGTCCCCGCGAAGCCGCCCACCAAGGTCATCGAGGCCGCCCCGGGGTCGACCGGCACCCGCTGACCGTACGACGGCGGTGGCGCCCCCACCCGGGAGGGGGCGCCACCGCCGTGCGGTACGGAGCCGGGATCAGACCGCCCGGGCCGTCTCGGCGCGGACGAAGTCCGCCAGCCGGGCGACACCGGCCGCGATCCGCTCGGGCGTCAGGGAGCTGATGGACAGCCGCAGCCGCTGCTCCCCGCCGCCGGCCGGGTAGAACGGCGCCATCGGCGTCCAGAGCACGCCGAACTCGCGCGCGCAGCGCTCCATCGCCGCGTCGTCGGCCGCGAAGGCCACCGTGAGCACCGCGAAGAAGCCGCCCTCCGGCACGTTCCAGGACAGGCCGAGACCGGCCCGATCGGCCGCCGGGAAGCAGCGTTCCAGCTCGGCCAGCAGGACGTCCATACCGGCCGCGTAGTGGGCCGTGGCGGGGGCGTTGGCGGCCCGCAGCCGGCAGTCGTGGGTCAGCAGCATGCCGCCGATCACCGCCTGGCTGAGGGCCGGTGTGTTGACCGTCGTCATGCTCTTCAGCTTGGCCAGCTCGTCGGCCAGCAGCGTGCGCCGCCCGCCGGGGCCGGCCACCTCCTGGTCCGCGACCACGTAGCCGAGCCGGGCCCCGGGGAAGCAGGTCTTGGCGAAGGAGCCCAGGTAGACGACCCGGCGGTGGCGGTCCAGCGCCTTGAGGGTGGGCCGCTCGCCCGCGTCCCGGGCGAAGAAGCCGTACGGGTTGTCCTCGATGACCAGCAGGTCCTCCTCGGCGGCCGTCGACAGCAGCCGGGTGCGGGCCCCGACGGGCATCGAGGTGCCGGAGGGGTTGGCGAAGTCCGGCACCACGTACAGGGCGCGCGGGCGCCGGCCGGCGGCGCGGACCTCACGGGCGGCGGCGCGCACGGCCGCCGGGTCGGGCCCGCCGTCCGGGCCCTCGGGGACGGGCACGGTGGTCAGGTCGAGCAGCCGGGCGGCGCCGGTGACGCCGACGTAGCAGGGCGAGCTGACCAGCAGCACGTCGTCCGGACCGGCGCAGAGCGCGCGCAGCACCAGCAGCATGCCCTCCTGGGCGCCGACCGTCAGGACCAGCGCCCCGGGCGCCACGGCGAGGTTCTCGTCGTGGGCCAGGGTGCGGGCGACCAGGTCGTTGATGACGCCCTTGGTCGGCCCGTACTGGAACAGCCTGGTGCGGATCGCGTCGCGGTCCAGGCCGGTGGCGGCCAGGTGGTCGAGGTAGGCGTCCAGGTAGGCGGGGACGTCCTCGGGTTCGAAGAAGCCCTCGTAGGGGCGGCCGGGGGCGAAGGAGACCGCCTGCGGGTAGCGGGTGGTGACCTCGTTGAGGAAGGTCATCGCGTCCAGCAGCGGGTCCGCGAGGGAGCCGTGCAGCTCTCCGAGGCGCAGCGTGACGGGCTCGGCGGCCCCGGCCGGGTCCACGCGTGGCGACGGGACCGCGGGGGCGCTCACGCGAGGGCCTCGCGCAGCCGCGCGGCCGCGTACGCCTGGGCCTCGGCGGCGCCGTCCAGGGTGCCGGTCATCGCGAAGAACCCGTGCGGCATGCCCGCCCAGCGCCGTAGCTCCACGGGGACGCCCGCCGCGCGCAGCGCCTCGGCGTACTGCTCGCCCTCGTCGCGCAGCGGGTCGTACTCGGCGGTGACGACGGTGGCGGGCGGCAGCCCGGCCAGGCTCGGGGCGCGCAGCGGGGAGGCGTGCGGGTGGGCGCCGTCGGCCGGGTCGGCCAGGTAGTGGCCCCAGTACCAGGCGACCGAGCGGCGGTTGAACAGCGCCGGGTCGTCGTGCTCGCGCAGCGACTCGGTGTCGGCGTGGGCGTCGGTGTTGGGGTAGACGAGCAGCTGGTGACGGATCGCCGGGCCGCCCTCGTCGCGGGCGAGCAGGGCGAGCACGGCGGCGAGGTTGCCGCCCGCGCTGTCGCCGCCGACGGCGAGGCGTCCCGCGTCCAGGCCGAGGCCCTCCGCGTGTGCGGCGAGCCAGCCGGCGGCGGCGGCGCAGTCCTGGACGGCGGCCGGGAACGGGTGCTCGGGGGCGAGGCGGTAGCCGACGGAGGCGGTGGCGCAGCCGACGGCGTTGGTCAGCGCCCGGCAGATCGCGTCGCTGGTGTCGGGCGAGCCGAGGGTCCAGCCGCCGCCGAACAGGTAGAGCAGGACGGGCAGCGGGCGGCCGTCGGCGGGCGGCTCGGGCCGGTAGAGGCGCAGCGCGAGCTCGCCGCCGGGGCCGGGGAGGCGGTGCTCCTCGACGGCGGCGACCGGCTCGGGGGTGCCCGCGGCGGCGCGGATGTCGGCGAGGTCGGCGGCGCGGGCCTCGGCCACGGTGAGGCTGTAGAGCGGGGCCGTGCCGGCGCTCGCGCGGCGGTCGCGCAGCGCCTGGGCCTGGGGGTGCAGGGGCATCGGGGTGTCCTCGGTACGGGGCCGGGTCAGCGGTCGGCCTCGACGTAGATGGTCTCGTCGGTGCGGAAGGCGGTGTCCAGGTCGGCGACGTCGGCGCGGGCGCCTTCGCGGTAGGCGCAGTGGCGGATCCGGCCGTCCTCGAAGCCCGCCAGGGTCAGGACGTGCCGCAGCTCGTCCAGGTCGTAGATCCACTGGTGACCGTAGTAGCGGAAGATCTGGTTGACCAGGAAGGCGGGGCGCCGCGGCATCGGCGGGCCGAAGCCCATGGTGGTCAGGCGGCGGCGGTGCTTGGTGAGGAAACCGTCGTTGTCGGCGTAGCCCCGCAGGTAGCGGGCCAGGTCGGGGGTGGTGATCCGCAGCACGCCGCTGGGGCGCAGCACCCGCCGGGCCTCGCGCAGCCAGCCGATCGCGACCGGCATGGTGACGTGCTCGATGAGGTGCTCGGCGTAGACCCAGTCGACGCTGGCGTCGGCGAAGGGCAGCGGCTCGGAGATGTCGAGCTGGGTGAACCAGCGGTCGCCGTCGACCCGGTAGAGGGTGCCGGGTTCGGTGCTGGTGTCGGGGCCGCGCAGGGCGGTGAGGTCGGTTCCGAGGCCGGCCGGGTGGTCGGTGCGGAAGGCGGCGAACTCCAGGCCGGTGATGCCGAGCGCGGTGAAGTCCCGGTGGTCGTACGGGAGTCCGCCGTCGGCGGGTTCCAGCGTCCGGCAGGTGGCGACGTCGGCGCTGAACCGGTCGAGCTGCTCGGCGAGGCCGTCGGGGTCGTCCCAGTCCCAGCCGGGGAAGGCGTCCTGTTTGCTCATGGTGTCGTCTTTCGGTCGTTGCGTCGGGTGGTGCTCCGCGCACGAAGGGCCCGGAGGCTCAGCGGGCTCAGAGGGGCCGGCAGGCTCAGCGGGGCCAGGGCGCGAGGGCGGTGCGGTCCAGGTCGGCGGCGGCGGGGCGGCCCAACAGGGCCATGGTGTGCTCCAGTTCGTCGCGCAGCAGGTCGAGGACGCGGGACACGCCCGCCTCGCCGCCGGTGGCCAGGCCCCAGAACGCCGGGCGGCCGACCAGCACGGCGCGGGCGCCGAGGGCGAGGGCGACGGCGATGTCCGCGCCGCCGCGCACGCCGCCGTCGAGCAGCGCGGGCAGGTGCGGCGGCAGGGCGTCGACGACCTCGGGGAGGGCGGCCAGGGCGGGCAGCGCGCCGTCGAGTTGGCGGCCGCCGTGGTTGGAGACGACGACCGCGTCGACGCCGTGCTCGGCGGCGAGCCGGGCGTCCTCGGCGGTCAGCACGCCCTTGAGGGCGATCGGCAGCCGGGTGCGCTCGCGCAGCCAGGCGAGGTCGTCCCAGGTCAGGGTGGGGTCGAACTGCTCGCGGGCGTGCTCGGCAATCCCCGAACTGCCTTGGCCGGCGCGGTGGCTGGCGGCCATCAGGGCGGGGTCGAGGTTGACCGCGCGGATCTCCGGGGGGACCGCGAAGCCGTTGCGCAGGTCGCGCAGCCGGCGGCCGATCCGGGGGGCGTCGACGGTGAGCAGCAGGGCGTTGAAGCCGGCCGCCTCGGCGCGTTCCACCAGGGCGGCGAGGGCGTCGCGGCGGCGCAGCCAGTAGAGCTGGAGCCAGAGCGGGCCGCTCGCCGCGGAGGCGATCTCTTCCAGGGTGCGACTGGCGAAGATTCCGGCGACCAGCAGGGCGCCCGCCTTTCCGGCCGCCCGGGCGGTCGCCGTTTCGCCGTCCGGATGGACCAGTCGGTGGTAGGCCATCGGGGCAATTCCGACCGGCAGTTGCAGGGTGGCGCCGAGCAGATCGACGGCGGGCGCGCAGACGGAGACGTCGACGAGCGTGCGCGGGCGGAACGCATAGCGTCCGAACATTTCCCGGTTGGCCGCCGCGGTGCGTTCCGCACCGCTGCCGCCTTCGACGAAGTCCCAGATTTCTGGGGAGAGTTGCTCGCGCGCGGCGCGTTCGATCCCGGCCAGCGTGAGTGGTGCCACGGGCGTCCTCGTTCCCGGACCGGCCGCGCTCGGACCGGTCCACGGATCCGCAGCGTAGGAGGTCTACACCGCATTGGTATAGACCTTGATTTGACCAATCGTCTGTGCGAAGGTCTGGCAACGGAATTGGACGTATTGCTTGTGATGGCATGTGAACATCGTCCAAGTGTCCATGACAAATCTCCTCACTGTGTGGAGTGGCGTTGACCGGCTTTTCCCCTTCTTCACCGCCGCCCTCCTCACCCCCGCACGCCGATGCTCCCGACGACTGGGTCGACCGGGTGCTGCTGGCCGGCCCCGGGGGTGAGGAGTGCCTCCGCTTCGGCACGCCCGTCGACCGCGACGCCCTGCGCGCTCTGGTCGCCGAGCAGGCCGAGCGGCTGGCCGCGGCCGGCCTCGGCCCGGGCGGCACCGCCGCCCTGCGGCTGCCGCCCTCGCTGGGCTTCGTCGCCGTGCTCCTGGCGGCCTGGCAACTGCGCGCGCAGGTGGCCCTGTTGGACCACCGGCTGACCGACCACGAGGTAGATCTCGCGGTCGACCGGCTGGCCCCGCAGGTGCTCGTCGGCTCGGCCTCGCGGCCGGCCGCCGCGGCGCTGCGCGGCTACTCGCTGGTCGACCCGGTCGCCGTCCGGCTGCCCGCCGGCCGGCCCGCCGGGACCGGCCACGCGCTGGTGCAGCTCAGCTCGGGCTCGACCGGCCCGGCCAAGGTGATCGCGCGCACCGCGGGCGACCTGATCCGTGAACTCGACTGCTACCGCCGACTGGCGGCGTTCCCCGGCGAGGGCGAGCGGGTGGTCCTGCTCTCCTCGGTGGTGCACGTGCTCGGCCTGGTCGGCGGGCTGCTCAACAGCCTGCACGCGCGCGCCCCGCTCACCGTCCCGGACCGGATGACGGCGGCGGGCATCCTCGGCGCGGTCGCCGCCGACGGCCGCCCGACCACCGTGATCGGGGTGCCGTTCCACGCCGAGCTGCTGGCCGGCGTGGCGGATCCGCCCGAACTGCCGCAGCTGCGGCGGATGGTGGTGGCCGGCGAACTCGTCCGCCCGGGCCTGCCCGCCGCGTTCACCGCGCGGTACGGCGTGCCGCTGGGCACCATGTACGGGATGACCGAGACCGGGGTGATCGCCACCGACCTGGACGGCGCCCTGCACCCGGCCAAGCGGCCCGTGCACGGCATGGACCTGCGGCTCGTCGGCGGTGAGCTCCAGCTCGGCACGCCCTCCTCGCCCTACCCCGGACTCGACGACCCGACCCGCTGGGCGGACGGCTGGCTGCACACCCGCGACGCCGCCTTCCTCGACCCGGACACCGGCCTGGTCACCGTCCTGGGCCGCCGGGACTCGCAGGTCTCGATCGGCGGACTCAAGGTCGACCTCACCGAGGTCGAGCAGACCCTCGCCGCGCTCCCCCAGGTCCGCGAGGCCGTGGTGGTCTTCGACGACGGCGCCATCGAGGCCTACCTCTCGGCCGAGGAGGGCGCCGACCGGACCCTCGTCCAGGACGGCCTCGCCCAGCAGCTCGCCGCCTACAAGCGGCCGCGCCGGCTGGCCTTCCTGCCACAGCTCCCCCGTACCGCCACCGGCAAGCTGCTGCGCGACCCGGTCGCCCTGCGCGCGGCCGCCGGCTGACCCGGGCGCGCCGCGACCCGGCGCGCCCGGCCGCGCACCACCCGCTTCCGGCGCCCTCGGCCACCCTCGGCCCGAGGACCGCCGGCCCGTCCCGAACGGGACGTCGAAGCCTTCCCCGACGGGCAGGTTCCGCCTGCCCGTCGGGACCACCACCGGTACCCCGGTGGACCGCGTTCCCACCCCCGACGACCCCGGGCGCGCCCGCGCGCACCCGGACACAAGGAGCCCACCATGCAGGACCGCATCCGCGTGTTCGTCCTCGCCGCACTGGCCGAGATGCAGTACGACGTCTCCGAGGTCACCGGCGACACCGACCTCGGTCCGGCCGGCCTGGACCTGGAGTCGCTCGCGCTCGCCGACCTCTCGGTCCAGGTCGAGGACGAGTACGGGGTCAAGTTCGACCTCGACGAGATGGAGACCACCGCGCTGATGACGCTCGACCAGTTCACCGCCGACGTCGCCGCGCGGATCGCCGCCGGCACCGCCACCGCCGCCTCGGGCAGCCCGGCGTGACCGACCTCGCCCGCCCCGACCGGGCCGAGGTGCTGGCCATGCTCGCGGCGTTCGGGCAGCGCGCCGCGGAGGACGTCCCCGAGGAGCTCGGCTCGCTCGAACTCACCTGGCTGATCGCCGAGTTCGAGCAGCGCTACGGCATCGAGCCGGACCTCGACGACGACGCCTTCGAGGCCGTCCGGACGGTCGACGACGCCGTCGCCGTGTTCCGGGCGGCCGTGCTCGCGGCCGGCGGCCCCGCCGCGACCGGAACCTCCGGCGCCCAGGCCGCCGGAGCCGTCGCCGACGCCGGCGCGGGGGCCGCGCGGCCATGACCCGCCACGCCCCGCCCGCCGTCCGGCCCGTGGTGACCGGCGTCGGCGTGCTCAGCGCGGCCGGCGACGGGCCCGCCGCGCTCACCGAGGCCGTCGTCCACGGGAAGGCCGCGTTCGCCGCGGTCACCCGGTTCGACGTCTCGGCGCGCCGCACCGTGCGCGCCGCGCTGCTGCCCGAGCCGCGCCCGCTCGCCGACGCCGTGCTCGCCGCCGTCGGCCAGGCCTGCCGCCGCGCCGACCTGGCCCCCGGCGCGCCCGACGCCGGCCCGCCCGTGCTGCTCGCGCTGCACAGCGACCTGCGCACCCGGGAGACCGTCGCCGCGGTCGCCGCCGGAACCGCCGCCGCCTGGGGCGCCCCCGGGGTCACCCGCGCCTACACCGGCGCCTGCGTCGCGGCGGCGAGCGCCGTCGCCGACGCCGCCGCACTGGTCGCCGCCGGCCGCCACCCCCGGGTGCTGGTTGCCGCCGGACACCTCGTCGAGCCGGGCGTCTTCGCCGCCTTCGACGCCGGCCGGGCGCTGGCCCGCGACGGCGAGCTGCGCCCGTTCAGCGCCGGCCGCAGCGGCACCCTGCTCGGCGACGCGGCCGCCGCCGTCCTGGTGGAGGCCGAACCGGAGGCCGAGCGGCGCGGCGCGCCGGTGCTCGCCCGGCTGGCCGGCTGGGGCCGGGCCGGCGACGCCCACCACGTCTGCCGTCCCGAACCCGAGGGCGACGGTGTGGCGCGCGCCGTCGGGGCCGCGCTGGAGCGGGCCGGGATCACCCCGGACGAGGTCGGCTACGTCAACGCCAACGGCACCGGCTCGACGCTGTCGGACCACGCCGAGGCCAAGGCGCTGCACCGGGTCTTCGGCGCGCACACCGCGCACCTGCCCGTCAGTTCCAGCAAGGCCGTCCACGGCCACGCCCTGGAGGCCTCGGCCCTGCTCGAACTCGTCGTCACCATCGAGGCGTTGGCCGAAGGACTGCTGCCGGTCAACGCCGGCTGGCTGGGCCCGGACCCGGAGATCGGCCTGGACCTCGTGCTGGACGGCCCGCGCGCCGCCCGGCCGCGCTACGCGCTCACCCTCAACTCCGCCTTCGGCGGCGCCAACACCGCCCTCCTGGTGGCCGCCCGATGACCGCGCTGCGCATCCTCGCCGAGGCCGCCTGGCCCGACCCCGACGCCCGCGAGCCCGAGCCGCTCCCCCCGCTGCCCGGCTTCGCCGCCTCCTCCTTCAACCCCCTGGTGGCCGAGGCCGCCGAACGCTGCCTGCGCGCCCGCCACGGCGCGGCCCCGGCTCCCGGCCGGACCGCGCTGCTGCTGGCCAGTGCGGGCGGCGACCGGGCCACCGCCCGCGCCATCGACGAGGCCGCCGCCGACACCGCCCGGCGGATGCCCCCGCTGCTGTTCTTCCAGTCCAACCCGAACGCCGTCCTCGGCCACATCGCCGCCCGCTGGGGCCTGACCGGCCCGGTGGTGGCGATCACTCCCGCCCAGCCCCCGCCACCCGGGCGGGTCCCGCAGGACGCCCTCAACCTGGCGGAGCTGCTCCTCGCCGACGGCGACGCCGACCAGGTCCTCGTCATCGCCGCCGAACAGGCCGACGGGACCGACGGCCCGGACGGCACCGACCGGGCCGTGGCCCTGCTGGTCGCCGCCGTCTGACCCCCGCCCACCCGACCGACCCGACCCGACCCCCGCCGAACACCCGAACCCACCCCCCTGCGCACCACCGGCGCGAGCGGTCCCCCACCCGCCGCGTCCCGCCGCAGCACGCCCCGCACGCCCGCACCCCGGGAGGGATCCACCCCGTGAGCATCCGCAGTATCCGCACCCTGCTGGCGGACGATCCGGCCGTCGGCGCCGGAAACGTCCTCACCAGCCGCCTCGCGCTCGGCCTCGGCCTCGACGAGCCGCTGCTGACCTTCGACACCCCGGTGGACGACCACGCCGCCTGGCAGCCCTTCACCCTCGCCGAGCTGGACCGCGCCGTCCGCGCCCGGGCCGCCGCCCTGCACGCCCTGGGCATCGGCCGCCGCGACCCGGTGGTGGTGTACGCGAGCGACGCCGCGGACCACGTGCTCGCCTTCCTCGCGCTGGCCCGACTCGGGGCCGTCCCCGCGCTGCTCAACCCCCACCTGGACGGCGAGCGGGCCGCCCGCTACATCGCCAAGCTCGGCCCGGTCGGTATCCTCGCCGACCCGCCGCACCTGGCCGCGCTGGCCGGCCACGAGCCCGGCGCCCCCGTGCTGCCGGAGATCGCCACCCTCGGCTCCGGCGACCCCGAGGCCGCCCCCGAGCCCTACCGGCACTGGTCCGGCGACCCGGTCGCGATCACCCACTCCTCCGGCACCACCGGCATGCCCAAGGCCGTGGTGCACTCGCACGCGAGCCTCTACGCGGCGATCCGCCACCGCGCCCGGCTGCCCCGCCCGCAGGGCCAGGACCGGATGCTCAGCGCCCTGCCCGCCCCGCACGCCGCCACCCTGATCGCGGTCAACCTCGCCCTCGCCTCGCACACCCAGCTCGCCCTGCTCTCCAGCCAGTCCGGCGCCGGCGTCCTGGACGCGATCGAGCAGTGGCGCCCCAGCGGCGTGGTCGGCTTCGCCGCCACCTGGGCCGACCTCGCCCACCACGACCTGGCCGCACGGAAGTTGGAATCGGTCGCGCTCTGGTGGAACACCGGCGACTGCGCCCACGAGGTGCACATCCGCCGTCTGGTCGCCACCGGCAGCCGCGAGTCGGTGACCCGCGAGGGCCGGGTCCGGGTGCCCGGCTCGCTGTTCGTGGACGGCCTCGGCTCCACCGAGATGGGCCACTCGCACTTCTTCATCACCCACGGCCCGGACACCGAGCGCTACGGCCGCTGCGTCGGACGCCCGCACGCCTTCGTCGACTGCGAACTCGTCGGCCCCGACGGCGAGCCCCTCGGCCCGAACGAGGTCGGCGAACTCGCCACCGCCTCCCCGACCCTGGCGCTCGGCTACTGGAACGACTCCGCCACCACCTACCGCACCCGGCTGCGCGGCCGCTTCCTCACCGGCGACCTGATGTACCGGGACGAGGAGGGCTACTACTACCACGTCGACCGGGCCGTCGACTCGGTCGAACTCGGCGACGGCAAGCGGCTGTTCACCGCGATGTCGGAGGAGCGGGTGCTGGCCGCCTGCCCCGACGCGCTGGACTGCACGGTGGTCGCGGTGCGCGACGGCGAGCGGGTGGTCACCGATGTGCTGCTGATCCTGTCCGCCGGGGCCGACCCGGCCGCCGACCGCACCAAGGCCGTCACCGCCGCGCTGGACGAGGCCGCCGCGGCCACCGTCCGCCAGGTCGTCGTGGTGGCCGGGGACGACATCCCGCTCGGCCCCACCGGCAAGGTGCGCAAGGTCCTGCTGCGCCAGCGCTACCTGGACTCGGTCGCCGGGGCGGGCGCATGAGCGCCGCCCGCCGCCCGGGCGCCGTGGTCACCGGCATCGGCCTGGTGACCCCGCTCGGCCGCAAGCCCGCCGAGGTCTTCGACGCGCTCACCGCCGGCCGCTCCGGCATCCGCGCCCTGCCCGAGGGCCACGCCGCCCACGGCTGGCTGACCGCGGCCGGCCTCGCCCCCGCGGTGGACGGCCGTGAGGTGCTGCCGCCCACCGAGACCCGCTGCGTGGACCGCTTCGTACTGCTCGCCCTGGCCGCCGCGGACGACGCGCTCGCCGACGCCGGCCTGGTGGTCGGCCAGGACGCCGACCCGCACCGCACCGCCGTGGTGCTGGCCACCGGCGGCGGCGGCCTGGAGACCTTCGAGCAGCAGTCCCACCGCCGCCTCGAACGCGGCCGCCCCGGTGTCAGCCCCTACCTGCTGCCCGGCATGCTCTCCAACATGGCCACCGCGCGGATCGCCATCAAGCACGGCATCCGCGGGTTCAGCACGGCCATCGTGACGGCCTGCGCGGCCGGCGCCCAGGCCGTCGCCGAAGGGCTGCGGCTGATCCGCTCCGGCGACGCGGACGTGGTGGTGTGCGGCGGCACCGAGTCCTCGCTGCACCCGACGATCGCCGCCGCGTTCACCAACGCCCGTGCGCTGTCCTCCGGTTGGGACGACCCGGCGCAGGCCAGCCGCCCCTTCGACCGCCGGCGCAACGGCTTCGTGCTGGGCGAGGGAAGCGCCGTCCTGGTCCTGGAGAGCCCCGAGCACGCCGCCGCCCGCGGCGCCGCCGGGTACGCCGACCTCACCGGCTGGGGCGCCTCCACCGACGCCCACCACCCGACCATGCCGCGGCCCGACGGCGCGGGCGCCGCCGACGCGATGCGCGCCGCGCTCGCCAACGCGGGCCTCGCCCCCGCCGACATCGGCTACGTCAACGCCCACGGCACCGGCACCAAGCTCGGCGACGTCGCCGAGACCGCCGCCCTGACCGCCGTCTTCGGCGAGCACCGCCCCGCGGTCAGCTCCACCAAGGGCGCCACCGGTCATCTGCTCGGCGCGGCAGGCGCGTTGGAGGCCGCGGTCACCGCGCTCGCGGTCGCCCGCGGGACGCTGCCACCGACCGTCAACCTCGACGAGCCGGACCCGGCCTGCGACCTGGACCACGTCCGGGGCGCGGCCCGCGCCGTCCCGCTCACCGCCGCCCTGAGCAACGCCTTCGCCTTCGGCGGGCACAACCTCAGCCTGGTCTTCGAGCCCGCCTCCACCCCGTCCGTCCGCTGACGCCGCCCGGCGCCGCGGCCCGGACACCCGTGCCAGGCCACTCGTCAACTCGCGATCCCCCGGGGAGATCCCGTTGTCCATCCAGTCCATAGCCCACGTCGAGTACCACTGCGCCGACGCCGACACCGCCGCGGCGGAGCTCTGCGCCGACTACGGCTTCACCGCCGTGCCCCCCGAGCCGGAACAGCTCGCCGCGGCCGAGTCCGCGGACGCGCGCACCGTCCTTGTGCAGCAGGGCACCATCCGGTTCCTGCTGCGCTCGGCCGCCGACCCGGCGCACCCGGTGGCCCGCTACGCCGACCGGCACGGCGAGGGCGTCGCGGCCCTCGCCCTCTCCTGCCCCGACCCGCAGGCCGCCCTGGACCGCGCCGAGCGGCACGGCGCCCGGGTGCTGGACCGCGCCGGCGGGCTGGTGGCCGGCTTCGGCGACACCGCCCTGCGGTTCGTCCCGGAGGCACCGGCCGCACCCGAGCCCGCCGAAGGCGGCTCGCCGCGGCTGCTGGACGCCCTCGACCACGCCGCGATCTGCCTGCCGGCCGGCGAGCTGGCCGACGCGGTGAAGTTCTGCGAGGCCGCGCTCGGCATGCACCGCATCTTCGGCGAGTACATCGAGGTCGGCGAGCAGGCGATGGACTCCAGCGTGGTGCAGAGCGCCTCCGGCGAGGTCACCTTCACCCTCATCGAGCCCGACACCACCCGCCGCCCCGGCCAGATCGACACCTTCCTCGCCGACCACGACGGCGCCGGCGTCCAGCACCTGGCCTTCCGCACCGGGGACATCGCCACCGCCGTACGCACCATCCGCGACCGCGGGGTGGCGTTCCTGACCACCCCCGGCACCTACTACGACGCACTCACCGAGCGGCTCGGCGGCACCGCCATCCCGGTCGGCACGCTGCGCGAGCTGGACGTGCTGGTCGACCAGGACCACGGCGGTCAGCTGTTCCAGATCTTCGCCCGCTCCACCCACCCGCGGCGGACGTACTTCGTGGAGCTGATCGAGCGCCAGGGCGCCGGCACCTTCGGCACCGCCAACATCAAGGCCCTCTACGAGGCCGTGGAGCGCCAGCGCGCCGCCGCCTCGGTCTGAGCCGCCGCCCTCCGACGTCCACCCGAGCCCTCACCACCGCAGGAGGCCCGTCCCCCATGACCACCGCACCCGCCGCACCCGCGTTCCACCTCACCGAGGCCGAACGCGCCCTGCTGCCCACCCCCGAAGAGGTGGCCGGCTACCTGGAGCACGGCTGGTACCTGTCCCGCAAGCTGTTCAGCGACGAGGAGCTGGACACCCTGCAGGCCGCCACCGAGGACTACTACGCGGGCCACCGCGACCGCACCCTGCCGGTCCGCCCGCCGCGGCTGGCCTCCTGGGAGCCCGCGCACGGGCCGGTCCAGCGCCACAACGACTACGTGCACTACGAGAGCGACGCGATCGCCGCGATCCTGCGCAAGCCGCTGCTGGGCGCCGTCGCCGCGCTGCTCGCCGAGGCCGAGGAGGTCAGGGTCTTCCAGGCCACCCTCATCTACAAGCCCCCGGTGCCGGGCGAGCCCAGCAACCGGGTGCCGTGGCACTTCGACAAGCACTACTGGCAGACCTCGACCTCGGAGCGGATGCTCACCGCCTTCCTGCCGTTCCACGACTGCGGCGAGGAGAACGGCACCATCACCATGGTGGACGGCAGCCACCGCTGGAAGGAGCTGCCCTCCGAGGAGGACTCCACCCGGCACTTCGCCGACCGCGACAACTCCGAGCTGGACGCGATCCTGGACGCCAACGCGGCGTACAACGGGACCGTGGTCCGCAAGGTGCCGGTGGTCATCCCGCGCGGCCACGTCAGCTTCCACCACTGCCGCACCTACCACGGCAGCGGCCCCAACCTGGCCTCCTACCCGCGCCGGGCGGTCTCGCTGCACCTCCAGGACGGCGCCAACACCTACCGGCGGGCCACCCGCCCGGACGGCGGGACCGTCGTGTACAACCACGACGTGCTGGTGCGCCGCACCGCCGACGGCCGCCCCGACTACGCCGACCCGGACTTCTGCCCGCCGGTGTGGCAGGGCGCGCTGTGACCCCTGGCGCATCCGCCACCCCCGCACCCGGCGGCCCCGCACCCGTCGTCGCCGCCCTCGACACGCCCGAGCGGCGGTACCGGATGCTGCGGCTGATCCGCTCCTTCGAGGAGCGGGCGCTCGACCTGGTGAAGTCCGGGGTGATCACCGGCGGCATCCACCCGTACATCGGGCAGGAGGCCGTCGCGGTCGGCGTCTGCGCCGCGCTGGGAGCGGGCGACCGGCTCGCCTCCACCCACCGCGGGCACGGCCACGTGCTGGCCCGCGGCCTGGAGCCGGCCCGGCTGCTGGCCGAGCTGGCCGGGCGGGTCGGCGGGTCCAACCGCGGCCGGGGCGGCTCGATGCACGCCGCCGACCTGCGGCTGGGCATCCTCGGCGCCAACGGCATCGTCGGCGCGGGCGCGCCCATCGCGGTCGGCGCCGCCTGGGCCGACCGGCAGGCGGGCTCGGACGCCGTCGCGGTCGCCTTCTTCGGCGACGGCGCGCTCAACCAGGGCGTGCTCCTGGAGTCGCTCAACCTTGCCGCGATGTGGCGGCTGCCGGTGCTCTTCGTCTGCGAGAACAACGGCTACGCCACCACCCTGCCCGCCGGCACCGCGGTCGCGGGCAGCGCGACCGGCCGGGCCGCCGCCTTCGGCATCCCGGCCGACGAGGTCGACGGCATGGACACCGAGGCGGTCCGGGCCGCGACCGAACAGGCCGTCGCCCGGGCGAGGTCCGGGGGCGGCCCCGGCTTCCTGGAGTGCCGCACCTACCGGTTCGAGGGCCACCACACGATGGAACGGCGGATGAAGCTGCACTACCGCACCCCCGAGGAGGTGGCCGCCTGGCGCGAACGCGACCCGCTCCCCCGGGCCGCCGCCGCGATCGGCGCCGACCGCGCCGCCGCCCTGGACGCCGAGGTGGCCGCCGAACTCGCGGCCGCCGAGGAGTTCGCGCTCGCCTCGCCGCACCCGGACCCGGCCGGCGCCGCCGACCACCTGTACGCCTCCGGGCTGCGTCCCCGGGCGGGGGCGGTGGCATGAGCGAGCGAATTCTCGAGCGGTGCGACTGGGCGAATGCCCCTGCCGGGCGAAGCGAGGCGGCGGCATGAGACTCTCCTACACCAAGGCGCTCAACCGGGCGCTGGCCGACGAACTGGCCGGCGACCCCGCGGTCTGCGTGTTCGGCGAGGACATCGGCGCCGGGATGGCCGGTCCCACCCTCGGGCTGCTGGACCGGTTCGGACCGGAGCGGATCGTCGACACCCCGCTCTCCGAGCAGGCGTTCACCGCGATGGCGCTCGGCGCGGCACTGGCCGGGCGGCGGCCGGTGCTGGAGTTCCAGATCCCCTCGCTGCTGTTCCTGGTCTTCGAGCAGCTCGTGAACCAGGCGCACAAGTTCTCGCTGATGAGCGGCGGTCAGGCGGGCGTCCCGCTCACCTGCCTGGTCCCCGGCTCGGGCTCCCGGGACGGCTGGGCGGGCCAGCACTCCGACCATCCGTACAGCCTGTTCGCGCACGCCGGGATGAAGACCGTCGTGCCGGCCACGCCGACCGACGCCTACGGGCTGTTCCGCTCGGCGATCCAGGACCCGGACCCGGTGATCGTCTTCGCCCCGGCCGCCGCGCTGGCGGTCCGCGAGACCGTCACCTGGGAGCTGGCCCCGATCCCGCTCGGCACCGCCCGGGTGCACCGCAGCGGCACGGACGTCACCCTGGTCGCCGTCGGGCACCTGGTGCACGACGCGCTTGCGGTGGCCGAGGAACTCGCCGGGGAGATCTCGGTCGAGGTGCTCGACCCGCGCACGCTGTACCCGTTCGACTGGGCCGCGCTCGGCGCCTCGCTGGAGCGCACCGGGCGGCTGGTGGTGATCGACGACTCCAACCGCAGCTGCGGGATCGGCGCGGAGGTGCTGGCCACCGCCGCCGAGGAGTTCCGGCTCACCGCCCCGCCGCGCCGGGTCACCCGGCCGGACGGCACGGTGCTGCCGTTCGCCCCCGCGCTCGACCGGGCGCTGCAGCCGGACCGGGAGCAGCTGCGGCACGCGCTGCGCGCCGTCATGAAGTGACCACTCGTCAATACCGAAGTCGGGGGCGGACCTTGGGTCCGCCCCCCGCTTTGCTTCAGGGCGCCGTCAGAGCACCTTGGAGACGGCCGCGAGCAGGTCCGGCAGTGCATCGGACGGGTCCCGGTAGCGGTGCAGCGCGGCCCGCCCCTCCGTCCCGCGCAGCCGCGCGGCCAGCCGGGCCGGGACCACCGCCGTGGTGAGCAGCCCGGTGCCGCCGAAGCCCTCGACGGCCCAGCAGACCCACGGCAGCGGGTAGTTGCCCGTCGGGCTGAAGAACACCGGCCGCTGCCCCTGGAAGGTCGCGTCGTACAGGCCGAAGCGGCTCCAGTTGGAGAAGCTGATCCGGCGGTGCTGCGGGTCGAAGCCGATCGGCACGCAGGCGCCCAGCCCGGGGCGGCCGAGCTCGGCCAGGAAGCGCAGGTTGGCGCGCAGGTTGAGGTGCTCCTCGGTGTACTCCTGCACGGCGGTGCGCAGCGCCCCGGCGAGGGCGGCCGGGCCGTCCCCGGGCGCGTACGGCAGGTGGATGTCGCCGAGCAGGTTGCCGACCAGGGCGTCCGGCAGGCCGAGCGGGCGGCGGGCGTTGACCGGGACGGTGAGCCAACGGGTCTCCCGGTCGCCGTCCAACTCCCGCAGGGTGTGGGTGACATGGGCGCAGACCGCGTCGCCGGAGGAGACCCAGCGACCGGCCGCCGCGGCGAACTCCTCGCGCATCCGGGCTATCTCGGCGTCGCCGAAGTACAACTGGACGGTCCGGTTGGCGCGCGGGCCGGCCGCCACCTCGCGGTCCAGCAGGGCGCGCTCGCCCGGTCCGGGCACCCGGAAGCCGGGCCGGCCGCAGTCCTCGGCGGGCAGCACCCGGTCGAGCAGCGCGTCCTGGTCCTCGACGAGCTCGGCCTCCGGCAGTTCCTCGCCCTCGACCGCGGCCGACCAGGCGCGCAGCAGCAGCGCGAAGCTGTGCAGGTCGCCGATCGCGTGGTGCCAGGAGCAGCCGAGCACGGTGCCGCCGTCGCCGGTGCGGGTCACCCGGACGGCGAGCAGCGGTCCGCCGCCGGTGCGGGCGGCCGGGGCGTCCAGCGGGTCGGCGTGCAGCGCGCCGGGCGCGGTGACCCGCCCCATGGACTCGGCGAGCGTGCCGTCGACGCGGTAACTCACCATCGGGACACCGGAGTCGTCGCAGACCGCCTCCAACACCCCGTCCACGGTGCGCAGTCGGCCGGCGAAGACCGGGACCCGCTCCAGCGCCCGGGCCAGGCCGGCGGCGAGGCGGTCCTCGTCCAGCGCGCGCTCGAAGAAGAGCACGACGGAGACGGCGAGGTCGGCGAGCATGGTGTCGGCCAGGCCGCAGCGGACCACCGTCCCGGGGGCGGTGCCCGCTCTGACCGTGCGGGTGTCGCGCAACTGCGGCCAGACGCTCATCGATTCGCCCCCGGGGCTCGTGTGAGTCGTGCGGAGGGCCCCGGACGACCGTGCAGATCTCCCCGAACGATAGGGCAGCCTCCCTGCGGTGATCCAGTGGTCCAGTCCAATTTCGTGGTATCGGACCGGACGGACGGTACGGAACGCGGTCCGGACGCCTCCGGACCGCCGCCGGACTAGAATCCCAACCATGGGAGAGCGCCCGGGCGCGCCCGCCGCGCCGCCCCTGGTCCTCGTCACCGACACGGATTCGCAGCTGATCGACCCGCGCCGGTCGTACCGCGTCGGCCGTGACCCGACCAGCGAGATCGTCCTCGACGACCCCCGGGTCTCCTGGCACCACGCCGTGCTGCGCACCAGCGCCGGCCACTGGCACCTGGACGACGTCGGCAGCACCAACGGCACCTTCGCCGACGGCCGCCGGATCCGCTCCGAGGACGTCGGCCCCGGCACCCGGCTGCGGTTCGGCAACGCCGCCGACGGCCCGGCCGCCACCCTCACCGGACTTCCCGGCGGCGCACCGGACGGATCGCCCGGCCCCGCGCCGGCCCCGGCGTCCGTCGAGCGCCCCTCGCTGGTCGCCCCGCGCGTCTCCGGCACCTTCCGACGCCCCAGCGCCGTCCTCCGGCTGCCGGGCCGCACGGTGCGGATCGGCCGCGCCCCCGACAACGACCTCGTCCTCGACGACCTCCTGGTCTCCCGCCACCACGCCGAGCTGCGCACCCTGCCGGACGGCGGCCACGAGATCGCCGACCTCGGCAGCCACAACGGCAGCTACCTCAACGGCGTCCCCGTCGACCGGGCGCCGGTGGGCCCGGCCGACATCGTGGGCATCGGCCACTTCGCGCTCTGCCTCGCCGGGGACGAGCTCGTCGAGTACACCGACACCGGCGAGATCTCGCTCAACGTGCAGGGCCTGGTGGTCCGGGTCGGCGCCGACCGCCGGGTGCTGCTCGACGACGTCTCCTTCCCGCTCGCCGAGAAGGCCCTGCTCGCCGTCGCCGGCCCCAGCGGCGCCGGCAAGTCCACCCTGCTCAACGCGCTGACCGGACTGCGCCCCGCCGACGAGGGCACCGTGCTCTACGACGGGCGCGACCTCTACCGCGACTACGCCGAGCTGCGCCGCCGGATCGGCCTCGTCCCGCAGGACGACATCCTGCACACCCAGCTGACCGTCCGCCGCGCCCTGTCCTACGCCGCCGAATTGCGCTTCCCCGGCGACACCGCCGCAGCTGAGCGCGCGGCCCGGGTCTCCGAGGTGATCCGTGAACTGGGCCTGGACAGCCGGGCCGACCTGGTCATCTCCAGCCTCTCCGGCGGCCAGCGCAAGCGCGTCAGCGTCGCCCTCGAACTGCTCACCAAGCCCTCGCTGCTCTTCCTCGACGAGCCCACCTCCGGCCTCGACCCGGGCATGGAGCGCTCGGTCATGCAGATGCTGCGGGGCCTGGCCGACGACGGGCGCACCGTCGTCGTGGTCACCCACAGCGTGCTCAGCCTGGACGTCTGCGACCGGCTGCTGGTGCTCGCCCCCGGCGGGCGCACCGCCTACTACGGGCCGCCCGACGAGGCGCTGCCGTTCTTCGGCTTCACCGAATGGCCGCAGGCCTTCGAGGCCTTCGAGAACGAGGACCACCAGGCCTGGCAGCGCCGGTTCCGGGAGTCCCCGCAGTACGAGCGGTACGTCGCCGCCGAGGCGCTGCCGCCCGCCCGGCCCGTCCCGGCGGCCGGGCCCGGGGCGGCGGCGGACCCGATCGGCCCCGAACAGCCGCAGGGCTGGTTCTCCCAGCTCGGCACGCTGATCCGCCGCTACACGGCGGTGCTCGCCGCCGACCGGCTGTTCCTGACCGTGATGATCGCCCTGCCGTTCCTGATCGGCGTGATGTGCCGGGCGATGGCGGGCAGCCGGCTCTCCTCGGAGAACGCGCTCAACATCCTGCTCACGCTCTGCATCGGCGGCCTGCTCACCGGCTCCGCCAACGCGGTGCGCGAGATCGTCAAGGAACGGCCGATCTACCAGCGGGAACGCGTGGTCGGGCTGTCCCGCTCGGCCTATCTCGTCTCCAAGGTGGTGGTGCTCGGCACCATCACCGTCGCCCAGGCCGCCGTGCTCACCCTGGTCGGGCTGGCCGGCGTCGACCTCGACCCCGCCCTGCCGGGCGGCGTCACGGTGCACAGCGGGGTGCTGATGCCGCCGCTGGCCGAACTGATCCTCGCGGTCGCGCTGCTCTCCTTCTCCGCCATGATGCTCGGCCTGCTGGTCTCCGCGCTGGTCCGCAAGGAGGAGGCCACCATGCCGCTGCTGGTGCTGCTCTCCGTGGTGCAGATCGTGTTCAGCGGCGCCATGCTGAAGCTGCACGGGGTCCCCGGTCTGGAGCAGTTCGCCTGGCTGGTGCCCTCGCGCTGGGGCCTGTCCGCGATGGCCCGCACCGTCGACCTGCACACCGTGCTGCCGAACGACATCACCGACGACCCGCTGTTCCAGCAGGAGCGGGCCGGGTGGCTGCTCGCGCTGGCCCTGCTGGTCGGGCTGTCGGTGGCGCTGGCCGTCCTCGTGCTGGCCCTGCTGCGTCGGCAGGAGCCGGCGATCATGCGCAAGTGACTGCCGAGGTGGGTGCCGAAGTGACTGCGGAAGTCCCCGGGGAAGCGGTGCGGACGTGACCGGGCCGATCGACGGGCCGGCGTTCAGCCCCACCCACGTCGCGCCGCCGGACGGCCTGCCCAGCTGGGCCGCCCCGGACCCGGAGCAGCCCGCCGCCGCGCTGGACGCGCTGCTGCCGCTGCAACTGATCGGCCGGACCGGCGACTGGGCCCAGGTGCTCTGCTCCAACGGGTGGAGCACGTGGGTCGACGGCCGGCTGCTGATCTCCCTGCCCGGCGTGCCGCCCACGGCCACCGGCCCGCCGGCCCGCACCGCCGACCCCCGCCCCGCGCTGGCCGAGGCGGAGGGTGCGCTGGCCCGCTACCGCTCGCTGCTGGAGGACCTCGCGGCGGGCGGAGCCGACCTGGAGACCTTCCGGGACCGGGCGCACGGCCTGCGGATCGGCCTGGTGGTCGACGGCGAGCGGCTCTGGGTCTTCGACCGGGTGCACGACCGCTGGTGCTACTGCGACGGCCTGCAGCTGCACACCTACGCCGCCGGCGGGCGCCCGAGCCCGTCGGCCGGCCGCGCACCGGGCGCCGACGCGCCGACCCGCCTGGCGGAGCCGTGATCCCCCCTCCCGACGCCTCCGGCGACCCGCACCCGCCCACCGAACCCGCGGCCGTCCCGCCCGCCGACGCCGTGGAGCCCGCCGACGCCGTCGAGCCGCCCAACCTGCCCGCCGGCCTGGTCGGGCGCCGGGTGGCCGGCTACCGCCTGGAGGAGGAGATCGGCCGCGGCGGCATGGCCGTCGTCTACCGCGCCAAGGACCTCCGGCTCGGCCGCACCGTCGCCGTCAAGCTGCTCGCCCCCGAGCTGTCCCGCAACGAGGTCTTCCGCCAGCGCTTCATCCACGAGTCGCAGGTCGCCGCCGCGATCGACCACCCGCACATCATCCCGGTCTTCGAGGCCGGCGAGGCCGACGGCATCCTGTTCATCGCGATGCGCTACGTCGAGGGCGGCGACCTGCGCTCACTGATCACCCGCAGCGGCGCCCTCCCGCTCGGCCGGGCCGCCGGGCTCGCCCTGCAGATCGCCTCCGCGCTGGACGCCGCGCACGGCCACGACCTGGTCCACCGGGACGTCAAGCCCGGCAATGTGCTGGTCGCCGCCGGCACCGACAGCGAGCACCCCGAACACCTCTACCTCGCCGACTTCGGGCTCACCAAGAAGTCCCTGTCGCTCAGCGGGCTGACCGGGGTCGGCCAGATCGTCGGCACCCTCGACTACGCGGCGCCCGAGCAGATCTCCGGGCGCCCGCTCGACGGCCGCTGCGACCAGTACGGCCTCGGGT
Organism: Kitasatospora sp. NPDC057692; assembly: GCF_042799475.1. NCBI lineage: Bacteria > Bacillati > Actinomycetota > Actinomycetes > Kitasatosporales > Streptomycetaceae > Kitasatospora > Kitasatospora sp. NPDC057692. Next base: position 40,809 of record NZ_JBHVIV010000005.1, read on the forward strand.
GCGTGGTCTTCGAGATGCTCGCGGGCGCGCCCCCGTTCCGCCGCGAGAGCGACCTCGCCCTGCTCTGGGCCCACCTCAACGAGCCCCCGCCCACGCTGCGCGAGCACCGTCCCGACCTGTCGCCCGCCGTCGACGCGGTGGTCGCCCGCGCCCTCGCCAAGGCACCCGGCGAGCGCTACGAGAGCTGCCTGCGCTTCGTCGCCGAACTGCGCGCCGCCACCGCCCCGCCCGGCACCGCTCCCCCGGAGGGCGGCCCCTGGACCTCCGCCGGCCCGCCCACCGAGGTGGTCCCCGTCCCCGGCGGCCCGCCGCCCGGTGGCCCCGGTGTCCCCGAACCGCCCGACTGGGCCCTCCCCGCCGTCCGCCCACCCGCACGGAGGAGGAGCACCGGATGAACGCCGTCAGCCAGGTCTTCGCACTGATCGCCGCCGCGACCCACCTCGTGCTGTGGCCGCTGGAGAGCTTCCTCTACGGCCACCCCCGGGTCCGCCGCCTGCTCACCGCCTCCACCACGGACGCGCCGCAGGTGCGCCTGTGGCGGGTCAACGTCGGCTTCTACAACCTCTTCCTCGCCCTCGGCCTGGTGGCCGGCCTGGTCGCCCTGCACACCGACGAGCCCGTCGTCGGCCGCACCCTGATCCTCTACCTCAGCGCCTTCATGCTCGCCGCCGGCGTCACCCTCGCCGTCTCCGCCCCCCGCCTCTGGCCCGGCGCCCTCACCCAGGCCCTCCCCCCGGTCGTCGTCCTCCTGGCCCACGCCGCGAGCTGACCGCCGTAAGGGTCCATGACGGCCCGGACCCGCCGCCCGACGGGTGACGCGCGCGGCCCCCGGCGGCTATCGGGTCTCGCCGCGGCGGGGCAGGCGGGCCGCGGCGAGGGCGCCGAGCAGGCCGGCCAGCAGGCCCCAGGCGGCGGCGAGGGGGACCAGGATCCACAGCTGCGGGTCGAGGGTGAGGGTGCCTCCGGTGAGGGCGGCGGCGGGGCCGACCGGGCCCGCCTCCGGGCCGAGGACGGAGCTCAGCAGGTCGCCCAGGCCGCCCTCACCGAGGCCGACGCCGAGCACGGAGAGGCCGTAGTCGGCGGAGACCCTGGTCCAGACGCCGACCAGGAGCACGGTGACGGCGGCGGCCGCCGCCAGCCGGACGGCGTGCTGCCAGGGGCGGACCCTGCGCGGCGAGCGGTGGGCGGCCAGGACCCCGGCCGCGAGCATCAGGACGGCGGCGATCGGGAGCAGCCACCAGGCCCGGGCGTCCTGCTCGGCGAGCGTGCCCAGGCTCACCGTGCCGCCCTCCTGCCCCGGGCCGGTGCGCAGCACGGCGGCCAGCGGCTTGGGCACCGGCAGTCCGATCGCCCCGACCAGGTGGCCGTGCCACTCGCCGCCGAGGCCGACGCCGAAGGCGAGCCAGACCAGGTTGGGCAGTGCCAGCAGGGCGACCGCGGCGACCTGCCGGGCCCCGCCGTGGGCGGCGGCCGTGCCGATCGCGGCCGCCACCCCCAGCACGACGTAGCCGAGCAGCACCAGCAGCATCGCGAACGCGGCCGGGCGGACCGCCTGCTGGAAGGGCACCAGGGAGCGCGGCAGCGTCGCCCGGCGGGAGACCGCGAAGGTCGCGGCCAGCACGACCAGCAGCCAGAGCAGCCCGAGTCCGAGGGTGGTGGCGGGGTCCGCGCGGAACCCCACCTCGGGGTGGAGTCCCAGGGCGCCGCCGAGCTGCTCGGCCAGGCCGTCACCGAGCGTCACCGTGAAGGTGTGCCGGGCGGCGGCGCAGAGCAGGGCGAGCGCGGCCAGCCAGACCACCGCCGTCCGGCTGGCGCGGCCGAGCAGTTCGCGGCCGCCGGCCACCGCGCGGTACCGCAGTTGGCGCAGGAACACCTCGGCCACGGTCAGCGCGCCGACCAGGCCGACGGAGAGCGGCATCGCGGTGATCCCGGCGTCGACCGAGCCGAAGAATCCCGCGCCGCCGTCGAGTTCGACCGATCCGCCGACGGCGAGCGCGAGCGTGGCGGCGAGCACGGACGGGAAGCCGCCGTCGGGCAGCTCGTCGGTACCGGCCGCCCACAGGCCGAGCGCGGCCACGGCCGCCATCGCGACGAGGCCAGCCAGGACCACGGCCACCGCGTCCAGCCAGCCGCGCAGGGCGCCGGGCGGTCCGGCCGCCGGTGTGCCGGGCGGCCGGCCCGGTCGGGCCTGCTGCTGCATGCGGGCCTCCTGTCGGGGTGGGGTCCCCCGCGCGTCCGGTTCCGGCCCCCGCCCCGCGCCTGGCACCAGAGTGGCCCAGGACGGACCGGCCCGCCCGGGCTGGGACGGCCGGGCGGGGCGGGCGGGGAGGCGGGCGGCCACGGGTGCTGCTGTTGCGGCGGGCCGGGACCGGGGGCAGAAATGGATGCCAGTGGCAGGAGTCTCCTGCGCCGGCCGGGTGGACCGGGACCGGCCGTCTGCGAATCGGAGCCCCCGATGAGTTCCCAACCGCCTTCCTCCGGGTCGCCGCTCGGCCCGCCCTCCGGGCCGCCGTCCGGGCCGCTCTCGGGTCCGCCGTCGGGGCCGGGCCGCCCCGGGCCCCCCGGGCCGCCCGGTCCGCCGTTCGGCCCGCCCTCGGGCGGTGGCGGCGGACGGTCCCGGCCCGGCGGGCCGCCGGGTGCGGGCGGGCCCTCCGGGGAGCCGCCGAAGCCCTGGTGGCGCGACCGCCGGAAGGCCGCGCTGCTGGCCCTCCTGGCCCTGCTGGCGGCGGGCGCGACGGTGCTGATCGTCAACACCACCAGCGGCGGCGGGGGCAAGGAGGAGACCGTGCCGACCGCCAACGAGGTCGCGCTGCAGACTCCGCAGGACCCGGGGCCGGCGCCGTTCACCCAGTCGGTGGAGACCCAGGCGATGCAGGCCACGGTCACCACCCCGGCCCCGACGACGGCCCCGGCCACCGTCCACACCCCGGCCCCCACCGGGCCCGCCGCCACCCCGACGGGCGGCGCCGCGGCCACCGCGACCGCCACCGCCGCCCTCCACACCGTCCAGGGGACGTCGGCGGGCGTGTACGGGGGGACGATGAGCCAGCCGAGCTGCGACGTGGAGCGGCTGGTCTCGATGACCTCGGCCGGTGACACCGGCCGGGCCTGGGCGTCGGCGGAGGGCATCGAGCAGTCCGCCCTCCCGGGCTATCTGCGCTCGCTGACCTCGGCGTACCTGCGGGTGGACACCCGGGTCACCAGCCACGGCTACAAGGGCGGCGCGGCCGTCGGCTACCAGGCCGTACTGGCGGCCGGCACCTCGGTCCTGGTGGACGCGTGGGGCGTGCCGCGGGTGCGCTGCAGCTGCGGCAACCCGCTGAAGCCGCCGACGCTGATCGCCGACGCCAAGTACACCGGCAAGGCGTGGACGGGCTTCCAGCCGAGCACGCTGGTCGTCCTGACGCCCGCGCCGCAGCCGGTGACCGAGATCGTGCTGGTGAACGTCACCACCGGCGGCTGGTACACCCGGGCGACGGGGAAGGTCCAGATCGTCGACCGTCCGACCCCGGCACCGACCGGCCCGCTGGCGCCCGGCGTCCCGCCGCCCTCCATCTGGAAGCCGACCACCAAGGCGGGCTCGGTGTCCGGCTCGGCGTCGGGCTCGGCCTCCTACTCGACCTCCGCCTGGAGCAGCACCTCGACCTCGGGTTCGCCGAGCGGCCCGACCACCGCGTCGACGAGTCCGTACAGCGAATCGGCGACGGCCTCCACTCCGGGCGCGACCTCGCCGGGCCAGACCACACCGGGGCAGACCACACCGGCCCAGACCACGCCGGGCACCACGACGAGCACCCCCGGCGGGCCCACCACCCCGGTTCCGACGACGCCCGCCGAGACCACCACGGCGAAGCCGACGGTGAGCGTGACGAGCACCCCGACCACCACCACGACCGCCAAGTCGGCCCCCGGCACGACCAGCGCGGCCGGCACGGCCACCGCCACCCCCGCGACGAACACCTCCGTCGAAACACCCACGACGGCCCCCGGAACCCCCGGCTGAGCCGATCGACCTGTGGGAGGACCCATGTTCCGCTCTCGCCCCAAGCGCTCGGCCCTCGGCCTGGCCGGCGCCCTCACCGCCGCGCTGACGGCGTTCGCCGGCGCCCACCCGGCCGAGGCCGCGGCCGCCGTCCTGGCCGCACCGGTCCTGGCCGCACCGGTCCTGGTCGCGCCGGTCCTGGCCGCACCGGTCCTGGTCGCGCCACCGGCGCCGGCGCCGGCGCCCCAGGGCCCGCCCGCCGCACCCGCCGCCGTCTCGCCGACCGTCTCGCCGTCGGCCCCCTTCGGGCACGTCCCGGCCGACAGCGACTACCAGTGCGCCCCCGGCAACCTCTGCGCCCTGGTCTGGGACCCGACGGCCGGCGACTACAAGATCTTCTACCTCCGCTCCTGCGCCCGGTACAGCCTCAGCGGCTGGTACGGCCAGGGGTTCTACGCCGACAACCAGACCGGCGGCACGCGGTCGTTCTTCTACGACGCGAACGGCGGCGTGCTGAAGTCCTTCACCCCCGACGGGGGCGCCAACCACACCCAGGACTGGACGCCCGTCTGGTCCATCCGGAACTGCTGACGCCCCGCCTCCTCCGCCGCGCCCCGTCCACCGCCCCGGTGCACGGGGCGCCGGCGCGCCGTCAGGGCAGCAGCACCTCGGTGTCGTCCGGCCCCAGCACCCGGCCGTCGGCGGCCCGGACCTCCACCCGGGCGACCGGGGCACCGCCGGCGCGGTCCACCAGCCGGGCCCGCGGCTCGTCGTCCGCGAAGAAGTACCGCTCGCCCCACTGGCGCAGCGCGGTGACGACGGGGAAGAGCGCCCGCCCCTTCTCGGTGAGCACGTACTCCTGGTAGGGGCTGCCGTCGGCGGCCGGGGCCAGTTCGAAGACGCCGTTGGCGACCAGGGTGGCGAGGCGGGCGGAGAGGATGTTCTTCGCCAGGCCGAGGTTCTTCTGGAACTGCCCGAAGCGGCGCAGTCCGTCGAAGGCGTCACGGACGATCAGCAGCGTCCAGCCGTCGCCGAGGACGTCCAGCGGCCGGGCTACCGGGCAGGCCGACTCCTCGTGCGAGGTGCGTTTCGGCACGCGCCCCTCTCCTCTCACCTGCGGTCCCGCGCTCCGACGGGAGCGGGGTTTCACCTTGCAACCCTATCGCGCCGGGTCCGGGACACCTCGTGGTTGCTTAATGAAACCTCTCCGTGCGAGGGTGGCTCGGTAGCACTTTGAAACCACGCTTCCCCCGAAGGAGCCCTCCGCCGTGCCCTCCCCCGTGGTCCCGTCCGATCCGGCCCCCGCTGAGACCGCCGCCACCACCGCCGCCACCGCCACCGGTCGGCGGCTCCCGCCCGCCGTCGCCTGGCTGTTCTCCGTGGCGAGCGGTCTGGCCGTCGCCAACGTCTACTACGCCCAGCCCCTGCTCGACCTGATCGCCGACGACCTCGGTATCGGCCGCGCCACGGTCGGCCTGGTCGGCGGCCTCACCCAGGTCGGCTACGCCGTCGGCCTGGTGCTGCTGGTCCCGCTCGGCGACCACCTCGACCGCCGGGTGCTGATCACCGCCCAGCTCGGCCTCTCCGTCGCGGCGCTCGCCGCCGTGGCCGGCGCCCCCTCGGCACTGCTGATGCTGCTCGCCATGGCAGCGGTCGGGGTGCTCGCCGTGGTGGCCCAGGTGATGGTCGCCCACGCGGCCTCGCTCGCCGGGCCCGCCGACCGGGGCCGCGTCGTCGGCACCGTCACCAGCGGCATCGTGATCGGCATCCTGCTCGCCCGGACGGTCGCCGGCACGATCGGCGACCTCGCCGGCTGGCGCGCCGTCTACGTCGTCTCCGCCGTCGCGACCGGCGCCATGGCCGTCGTCCTCGCCACCGTCGTCCCGGCCGAGCCCCGCCGCCGATCGGAACGCCTCCGCTACCCGCGCCTGGTCGGCTCGGTGTTCACCCTGTTCGCCGAGGAGCCCGTGCTGCGGGTCCGCGCCGGACTCGCGCTGCTCGTCTTCACCGCCGTCACCGTGCTGCTCACGCCGATGGTGCTGCCGCTCGCCGCCCCGCCGTTCAACCTCAGCCACACCGAGATCGGGCTCTTCGGCCTGGCCGGCGCCGCCGGTGCGCTGGGGGCCGGGTACGCCGGCCGGCAGGCCGACCGGGGACGGGCCCGGCGCACCCTGGCGGTCGGGCTGACCGCGATGCTCGTCTCCTGGCCGCTCGCCGCCCTGCTGCCGCACTCGGTGTGGTGGCTGGTGCTCGCGATGGTGGTGATCGACTACGGCCTGCAGTCCGTGCACGTGGTCAACCAGCACCTGCTGTACCTGGTCCGCCCGGACGCGCGGAGCCGGCTGACCGCCGGGTACATGCTGTTCTACTCGATCGGCAGCGCGCTCGGCGCCATCCTCTCCACCGTGACGTACGAGCGGGGCGGCTGGACGGCGGTCTGCGGGCTGGGCGGAGGCGTCAGCCTGCTCGCGCTCGCCTTCTGGTGGGCCGCCGAACGCGCCGCCACCGGGCGGGACGCGGACGGGAGCGCCGTCAGCCGGTGACCGCCAACTCGGCAACCACCGCGCGGTGGTCGGTGCCGCGCACCGTGTGCTCCGCCACCGACACCGCACGCAGCGCCTCCCCGTGCAGCACGTGGTCGATCTGGATCACCGGCCACAGGCCGGAGTAGTAGGTGCTGGTCTCCGGCCAGGTCGGCGCGAAGCCCTGACCGAGCTCGGCGTGGGTGTCCGCCAGCCCGGTGTCCAGCAGCGCGCGCATCGGAGCGTGGTCGAGCGTCGCGTTGAAGTCCCCCAGCAGGACGGCGTTGCGGGTGGCTCCGGACACCGCCGCCCGCAACCCGGCGAAGTCCTTCGACCAGCGGTCGGCGTCGCCCATCGGATAGTAGGTGTGCACGGCCGTCACCCGGACGGTGCGTCCGCCGACCGTCACCTCGGCGGCGATCTGGTACCGGGCCGGCTCCGAGGCCGCGCCGTCCAGCGGGGTCAGCGGCAGCCGGGAGTAGAGCGCGGTGTCCCGGCGCGGCCGCAGCTCCCGGTAGGGCAGCACCTCGGCGATCCCCGCCCGCTCCAGCCGCTCGACGGCCCCCGGGCCGAACTCCTCCACCGCGAGCACGTCGACCCGCTGCTCGCGCACCAGCCGGACCAGCTCCGCCGCGTCGACCTGCCCGAGGAAGGCATTGCTGGTCGCGACCCGCAGCCGCGGCGCGTCGGCCGGGACAGTGCCACCGTCCGACACCAACCTCGGGACCAGCCAGACGAGTTGGACCACCATCAGGACGCCTGCCAGCGCCGCCGGCCACCATGAGCGCACCGCCAGCAGCACGCCGAGCGCGACCGCACCGGCCGGCGCCGCGTACGGCAGCCCGACCATCACGAGCGCGAGCGGCGTCCCGTCGTCCCACCCGCCGAGGCGGACCACCACGAGCGCGGCCGTCCCCGCCAGCACCGCTCCGCAGAGCCACCCGACCACCCGCCGCGCCCACACCCGCCAGCCCGCCCCGCGCACCCGCTCCCCCATCCGCCACTCCGGCCCTGCCTGTCCCACGTGTCCCACCCCAGGACGCCCGGGCCGGCGGCGGCGGTTCCCCCGCCCGGGTCGTACCGGGCCGCGCGGCCGGGGGCGCCGGGCCCGGGGCGGCTCGCGCCGGTCCCGGGCACGGCGCCGGATCGTCAGGCGAGCGCCAGGCTGATCTGGTCGTCGAAGACCACCCAGTGCTGACCGGGGTCACTGGCGTCGCACGGCTTGGTCGAGATGTTCGGGGTCCCCCAGGCGTTGGCGAGGCAGTAGGCCGGGGCGAAGGTGAGGCTGATCGTCTGGCCGGACACGGTCCAGTACTGGCCCCGGTCGTTGGTGTTGCAGGGCTTGGTCGAGAGGTCCGGGGTCCCCCAGGCGTTGGCGAAGCAGTACGCCCGCGCGTTGCTGAGGGAGATCTGCTCGCCCGAGAGGGTCCAGTGCTGGCCGTTGTCGTTGGTGTCGCACGGCTTGGTCGAGACGTTCGGCGTCCCCCAGGCGTTGGCGAGACAGTAGAGCCCGGGGGTGCGCTGTGCCGCGTGTGCGGAGGCCATGCCCACCTCGGCGGCGGGGAGGAAGGAGGCCGTCAGCGCGAGGGTGGCAACGGCGAGCGTCTTGCGGAGGGCGAATGCCATAGCGGATTCCGTTCTCACGAGAAGGCCGTGCGAGATCCACGCACGACCATGAGGGGCTTCGTCCGCCCGGGCCCGAGCGCATGGACATCGGTAGCACCGATCGTTCTCGAACCGAAGGAACGGTGCCCCGCATTCATCCGTACGGCAGGCCGCCGGGACGGCCCGCCGCCGTCCCGACCCACCCCCGCCCGCTCAGTCCACGCAGGGAATGCCGCCGGCCTTGACCGCCGGGCCCTGCATGGGGAGGTCGGGCACCGGATCGTCGGTGGGCGCCCCCGGGCCGTCCGGCGCGGCCGGGGCCGACGGCACGGGTGTCCGGGTGGCGGCGAGGGTGACGACGACGTGGCCGGCCGGGGCCGCGGCGGAGGCGGCGGCGGTGGCCGTGACGCCGTAGCGGGCCGCGAGCTGCTCCGCGTCGGCCTTCGCGCCCGCGCCGTACACGACGGTCACCGTCCTCGCCCGCCCGGCGGTCGCCGACCCGGTCACCTTGCCCGCCGGGAAGCCGAGTTCGGCGAGCGCCTTCGACTCCGCGGCCGCCGCCTCCGCGCTCGCGCCGCGGACGTCCACGACCGCCCGCGCCTTGGTCGGGGTGGCGGCGGGCACCTCCGTCGGTGCGGACGCCGTCGGAGCGGACGCCGTCGCCGCGGGCGCGTCGGGCGCGGCCGGCGGCGGGGGCTCGTGCCCGAACAGCTGCTTGACGATGCGCTTGATCTGGTCCGGGTCGACCGTGTTGACCTCCTGGCCGCCGATCGTCTTGAACCCGGTGATCGGCAGCGTGTTGAACTCGACGTTGCCGCCGGTCAGGTTGGGCGCCTGCTGGGCGAAGTCCAGCACGTTCCAGCGGTCGTCGATGACCACGTCCTTCTTCACCACGTCGAACAGCCGCTGGAGCCGGCCCAGGTCGCCGACCACGCCCTGCTGCTTGAGCTTGTACACGACCGAGGAGATGAAGGCCTGCTGCCGGTGGGTCCGGTCCAGGTCGCCGTTCTTCAGGTGGTGGCGCTGGCGGACGAACGACAGCGCCTGCCGGGCGTCGAGCGAGCTGACGCCCGCCGGGAGCCTGAGCCCGGTGCCGCCGCCCTCGTGGGTCGCTGTCCGGGCCACGATCGGGTCGTCCACCGGATTGTTGAGGCAGACCTGGATCGGCTCGACGGCCTTGGCGATGTCGTAGAAGCCGATCAGGTTCACCTCCGCGAAGTGGTCGACGGGGATGTCGAGGAAGGCCTGCACGGTCTGGAGCGTCGCGGCCCGCCCGGCCTCGCGGCTCTGGCGCTCCAACTCGGCCTTGGACAGCCCCTTGCCGCCCAGCCTCGCCTCGGCGGCCTCCTTGGCGATCCCGTACGCCTCCTTGATCTTGTGCATCCTCCCGTCCGCACCGACGGTCTGCACGTAGTCGTCGCGCGGGACGGACAGCGCCGTCACCTTGCCGCCGTTGGCCGGTATGTGCAGGACGATCAGCGCGTTGGTGTTGTAGCCGCCGATCTCGCTGGAGCCGGCGTGCAGCTCCTCCTCGACGAACTCCTTGGGGAGGTCGTTGCCGTCCATGTCCTTGCGGCTGTCGAGGCCGATCAGCAGCAGGTTGACGGACTTGTCGAGGTGCGGCGGCGCGTTCTTCCGGGCCTCGGTGAGGGCGGCCGATTTCACCATGCCGCTGTCGAGCTGCCGGTACTCGTACCAGGTGAAGCCGCTGGCGCCGAGGACGGCCACCGAGACGGTGCCGGCGAGGGCTCGGCCGGCGACGGTCAGCGGCCTGGTGCGGGGCTCAGCCACGGTGGCTCCTGCGGTCGGGGGTCGGGGTGGCGGGCGTGGGCCTCGCACCGGTCGGCGGGGCCGGGGCCTCCGTGTCGCGGGTCGCGGTGCGGGCGGTGCGGGCGGCCCGGCGCGGGTCGGCCGCGGGCCGGTCCCGGCGGGCGCGCCGGTCGAGCAGCACCCGTACGAGGACGACCAGCAGGGCGACCGCCACCGCCGCCGCCATCACCGGGAAGGCGCCGACCACCCAGCGCACCGCCGCCGAGGCGAGCGCCTTGCCCCGGAGGCCGTCGCGGTCGGCGAGGTAGGCGGTGGCGGCCCGGGCGGCCAGCACGACGGGCGGCGCGGCGATGACGACCCACCAACGTCCGGCCCGGCCACACAGCGCCGCGGCGGTGCCGGTGCCGAGGACGGAGCCGGCCGCGAACAGCGGTCCGCCGCCGTGCCCGGCCAGTTCACCGGCCACCGCTCCGGCCGACGGCAGGCCCACCGCGGCCAGCAGCACGGTCGGCGAGCCGCCGCGCCGCCGGGCCCCGGCACGGCGCTCGGCCGTGCGGCGCCCGACGCCCCGGCGTTCCGCACCCCTGCGCCGGCTCCCCCTGCGTTCGCTCCCCCGGTGCCCGGCGGCAGGGCGGTCGGCTCTCCGGCGCGGGGACGGCACGGACGCCTCGCCGGGGTGCGGCGCCGCCTCCCGGTCCGAGGTTCCCACTCGTCGCCCGGTCATGCCCCACACCCCTTCCGCGTACCCGTCAGCCAACTTCTACAATGCTGTAGAACAAGCCAGGAGCATACAAACCCACCCCCGCAAAGTCATCCCGGCGAACCCCCGCTCCCGGAAAGCGCCAGGTCAGCGGGGGCTAGGATGGCCGCGAACCGCGCCGGACGAACAGAAGGACCATCATGTTCGAGAACCTCAAGAACCTCGCCGACAAGGCCACCGACCTCGCCCGCGAGCACAGCGGCGCCATCACCCAGGGCCTGGACAAGGTCGCCGACGTCATCGACGACAAGACGGACGGCAAGTACAGCGGCCAGATCGACACCGCCGCCGACAAGGCCAAGGACTTCATCAACGGCCTCGACGAGTCCAAGTAGCACCGGCGCGGCGGTGCCCCGGGACGCCCCGGGGCACCGGAGGCCTCCCGGGCGTCCCCGGGGCCGGTCAGGCGGTGGCGGCCAGCCGGGCCGCCCAGCGCGACCGCCAGGCGAGCGCGTCCGCGACCCCCTCGGCGACGGTCCGCCGCGGCGCCCAGCCGAGCAGCTCGCGCGCGGCCGTCACGTCGCTGTAGCAGCCGAGCACGTCGCCGGGCCGCGGCTCGGCCTCCCGGACGTCCAGCGTCACGCCGACCACCCGCTCGAAGGCGGTGACCAGCTCGCGGACGGTGGTGCCGTCGCCCGTCCCGATGTTGACCACGCGGTAGCGCTCCGCCGCCTCGGGTCCCACCACCTCGTCGAACCGGACCAGCGCGGCGACATGGGCCTCGGCCACGTCCTGGACGTGGATGTAGTCGCGGATGCCCGAGCCGTCCCGGGTCTCCCACCCGACCCCGGTGATGGTGAACGGCGCGCCGTTCGCGTGCGCCTCGATCAGCTTGCCCAGCGCATGGGTCGGCTGGAGGTCCTGGAGCCCGGTGCGCAGCTGCGGGTCGGCTCCGATCGGATTGAAGTACCGCAGCGTGATGACGCGCGTCCGATCGGCTCCGTCGCCGCGCGTCCAGTCCTGGAGCACCTGCTCCATCATCTGCTTGGTGCGCGCGTACGGGCTGTTCGCCTCGACCGGACAGGACTCGTCGACGCGGCCGGTCGGGGTGGGCCGGTAGATCGAGGCGGAGCTGCTGAAGACCACCCGGGTGCAGCCGTTGCGCTGGAGCGACTCCAGCAGGTCCACGGTCTTGCCGACGTTCTCGCGGTAGTAGAACAGCGGCCGGGAGACCGACTCGGGAACGACGATCCGAGCGGCGCAGTGCAGGGTCGCGTCGATGTCGGGATGCTCGGCGAAGATCCGGTCGACCAGCTCCGGGTCCGCGATGTCCCCCTGGTAGAACACCCGGCCCTCGACGAACTCGGGCCGGCCCTTGGAGAGGTCGTCGAGGACGACCGGAGTGATGCCCGCATCCAGCAGGGCCGACGCCACGGTGCTTCCGATGTAGCCCGCTCCGCCGGTGATCAATACCTTTCGCACGGTCGGACGCTCCTTTCCCTAGGGCGGGCGCCCGGTGGCGCCCGTCGGGTAGGGGACGGCCGGTTCGCACGCGGTGGTTCCCTTCCGACGTGATCCGCCGCCCGGCCGGGGGCGAACCGGGTGGAGGTCAGGTGCGGTGGGAGCGTTCGGGGACGGCCGGCACGGCGGCGCGGCCGGAGGCCGGCGGCGCGCAGCGGGCGCGCGAGCCACGACGGGGGCGCGCGTTCACGGTGGCGGGGGCGCGCGCCGGGCGGTGCAGCTACCGAGCGCGGGGCGGACGAACCGCGGCAGCGCCGGGAACGGGCGCGGGATGGCGGGCAGCGGGCACACAGCGGCGCCGGGGAGCGTACTCGGGGGGTGTACGCTCCCCGGCAGGGGGTGGTGGCGGCCACCGCATCGGTCGTCCGGGGGGCCGGACACCGATTGCCGTGACCGGAATGCTAGACCTGCGCGCAGGTCGTGACCAGAGCTCTGACCAGCTAAATTCCCGTCCAGGACATGCCACTTGACCCCCAGGAACCGCTCCGGCCCCGCCCGGCCCGACGGTCCGTCGACCACCGGGCGGGTGTCCGTCCGGCCCGCACCGGACGGCCGGCCGACGAAGCGTCACGGGCGCCCGACCGCCCCCGGTGCGCCTCCCCGAGCGCCCCAAGCGCCCCGCACGTCCGGAGCGCACCCCGGGACACGCTGCGAGGTGCGCTCAGGCCGCGACGTCGAGCCGCTGGACGGCGAGGCGGGGGGCGCCGTGCCGGTGCAGGCCGGCGAGGCCCGCGGCGAGCCGCTGCGGGTCCCCGGTCAGCCAGAAGCGCAGGGCGGCGGCCAGGGCCGCGCTCGCCGGGCCGATCCGCAGCCCGCTGACGGCGGCGATCCGCTCGCCGACCAGCGGCAGGAGGTCCGCGACCGGCGCGGGCAACCAGAGGGTCACCGCGCACGGGGCGGGCCGGGCCAGCACCCGCAGCAGCCGCGCCGTCCCCGGGTCCCCGGGCACGGCGGGCACGGCGGGCACGGCGGGCATGGCGGGCATGGCGGGAACGACGGGCATGGCGGGAACGACGGGCACGGCGGGCAGGACCGGTCGCACGGGCAGGACGTGCAGGCCGGGGATGACGTCCAGGAGACCGTCCACGACCACGTCCGACACGTCGGTGCCGTGGCCGCGCGCGAGTTCGCGCAGCAGGGCCCGCTCGGCAGCCGTGATTCTGACGGTCAGCATGACTTCTTCGCAGTCCATGGTCCCAGTTCCCGTCCAGAGCGTGAAGGTGTGCTCGTCCGTTGTCGGTCGTGTACCGGTCAGCCCGTGCCGATCACTACCTGCCCGTCAGCGGGCCCCCGCTATCGGCGTGATCAAGCCATAGTGGCCGTCGTAGCGGCGGTAGAGCACCCGGCCGCGCCCGTCACCGGGGTCGGCGTGGAACACGAACGGCCAGCACGTGAGCCAGAGTTGGCGGGCGGCCTCGGCCGGCTCCAGCCGGGGCGCCGGGTGCGGGCTCTCGGTGAGCGGCAGCCCCGCGCCGCCGAGCCGGACCGCGGAGTGCGCCCGGACCAGCCGGAACCCGCCGTTGCCGGGCCTGCGGTGGACCAGGCTGTCCTGGCCGGTCAGCGTGTCCGAGAAGAAGTGGAACCGGTAGTCCAGCGCCAGCATCTCGCGGACCGCCTGCTCGGGCGTGCGGCGGGCCGGCCGAACGGACTTGCGGCGGACGATCCTCCGTTCGGCGAGCGGGCGCGCCGCGTACTGGGGCCGGTAGGAGCTCTCGAACGCCGAGGCGAGCCCTATGTCGCCCAGCTCGCGCAGTCGGGCCGCGCGCCCGGCGAGCGTGCCGAGCGCCAGGTCGACCGCCTCGCGCACCGCCACCGTGGCCAGTTCCACCCGCACCCGGCCGGCGCCCTCCAGGTCCACCGAGGCCTGGGCGACGGCGGGCCGGGTGACCGACCGGTCGCGCGGCCGGGTGAGCCGCAGCCGGGCGGCACGGGCGTCCGGCCCGAGGTCCGTGATCAGCGCCAGCGACCGGGCCCGGGCGTACTCGGCGTCCTCCCGGGGCAGTTCGCCCCGGATCTCCACGCGGACGTCGAGGGCGGGCCGGTGCCGCAGACTGGTCATCAGAGGGTCCTCCTTGGTTCTGCACCATGCTGGACCTCCGCGCACCGTCCCGCCGAGGGCCGAAAGGCCCTGCCGGCCAGGCAGGACGGCCCCGACGGGGAACCGCGCCGGCACTCCCTCGGGGCGGCGCGACCGGCTCCGCGGACCGCGTCCGCCGGAGCGCCCTCATCGGGACACGCCGCGCGAACCTTGAGGACACTCCACCGATGGAGTGATCCATCCGGGTACGGCGCAACGCTCGCGGGACCGGCGCGTTTCCCATGGCGTGCGCCCTCTGTCCGTGGCGCGCGCGGGGGTCTGCGTCGACAGGCCTCCGGATCCCGGCTGTCGCGGCGGCGGCTCCGGTGGTACCGCAGCGCCGGGCCGGCCGACCGGTCCGACACCCGGCCGGTCACCCCGGACCGTCCCACCGGTCCGTCCCCCCGGTCCATCTGGTGAGAGGTGATGTCATGATCCTGACGAACGAGACCCGCAGACCGTCCGCGCCGCCCAGAACCCCCTTGGCGGAGAGCCGCCCGGCCGTCCCCCCGCTCGCCCCCGGCGCCGTCCCCGGCCTCGGCCACGCCCCCGCCCTGCTGCGCGACCCGCTCGGCTTCCTCGGCTCGCTCGCCCAGCACGGCGCGGTGGTCCGGATCCGGCTCGGACCGCGCACGGTCTGCGTGGTCACCGACGCCGGACTGGTCCACACCCTGCTGGTGGCACTCGCCCACGACTGCCCGCGCGGTGCCGTCCAGGACACCCTCAAGACCGCCTTCGGCGACGGCCTGCTGATGTCCGAGGGCCGTGCCCACCGCGACCGCCGCCGGATCATCCAGCCCGCCTTCGGCGCGGACCGGATGGCCGAGTACGTCGCCGTCATGCACCGGGTCACCGAGGAGCGGGCCCGCCGCTGGCGCCCCGGCCAGGTCCTCGACGTGGCCAAGGAGATGAACCACCTCGCGCTGGAGATCGTCACCCGCGCGCTGTTCGACGCCCGGCTGAGCGAGGACGCCACCCTCGCCTTCCACCGGGCCCTGCCCGACATGGTGAAGGGCCAGATCATCCAGTCGCTCTACCCGCACCGGGCCTTCGCCCGGCTGCCGCTGCCGGTCAACCGCCGCTTCGACGCGGCCGTCCGGGTGCTCAACCAGGTCGTCGACCAGGCGGTCAACGGCACCGCGCCCGGCAGCGCGTTCGACGCCCCGCTCGGCGGTGCCTTCGAGGGCCCGGCCGACAGCGGGCCGGGCGGCGGATGCCCGGTGACCGGCGCCGGCGGCCGACGCGGCACCACCCTGCCCGCACTGCTGCGCGGCGCCGTGGACCCCGCCACCGGACGGCCGCTCACCGAGGCGGACGTCCGCTCCGAGGCGATCACCATGTTCGGCGCCGGCACCGAGACCGTCTCCACCACGCTCACCTGGCTGATCGACGAACTCGTCCGGCACCCCGGGATCGAGGCACGCGTCCTGGCCGAGCTGGACGAGCACCTCCCGGCGGGCACCGTGCCCACCCCGGAGGCCCTCGCCCGCCTCGACTACACCCGCGCGGTCACCCAGGAGGTCGTCCGGCTGCACGCGCCGAACGCCTTCCTGATGCGCACCGCCCAGGTCCCGGTCGAGCTGGGCCCGTACCGCATCCCGGCCGGCACCGAGCTGCTCTACAGCCTCACCGCGCTCCACCGCGACCCGGTGCTGTACCCCGAGCCGCTCCGCTTCCTCCCCGCCCGCTGGCACGGCGCCGAACGGGCACCGGGCCCGGTGGGCGGAGGCGTCGCCCGGCAGGCGTTCCTGCCGTTCGGCGCGGGCAAGCACAAGTGCATCGGCGAGGCGTTCGCCTGGGCCGAGCTGACCGTGGCGGCCGCCGCCATCCTGCGCCGCTGGCGCCCGTCGGCCGTCCCCGGCGCCCGGGCCCGGGAGGTGGTGTGGACGACGGTCCAGGCGCAAGGCCTGCGCGTGCGGCTCACTCCGCGCGGCGGCCGCGCCCCGCACGCCGTCGGCCCGCGCCGCACGCCGTCGGCGGGGCACGACGACGCACCGGCCCAGTATCTTCCGATCATCGGCCCGCGGAAGTCCGATGCCGATCCACGGGATCAACGCGATCCGCACGGTCCACGCGACTCACACGGCCCGCGCGGCCCGCAGTCGGGCGAGGCGTGTCCGGCGGGTCCCACCCCGTCCACGGGCCCCACGGGTCCCGCCGCAGCGGCCGCCCCCGGGGTCCCGGTCGGCCCGGCGGCACCGCGCCGGTCGGCCGTGCTCCCCGCCCAGGCCTCCCTCGCCAACCGGCGGTCCACCGGCACCGAACACCCGCACCCGGCCGCCCTGCGGACCGCCGCCCGCACGGCCACCCGCACCGCCTCCCCCGCCGGCGTGCCCCGGACCGGCACCACCGGCGGCCGGAGCACCACCGTCGACACGGACCGCGCCGCGCGCCCGGCCACCTACCTGGGGCCGCTCACCACGGTCGTGCCGGTCACCACCCTCGAACCGCTCACCACCGTCCGGCCGCTCACCGCCCTCCCCCGGCCGGCCTCGCCGGTCCACCCCGAAGCGCTGCCCTCCGCGGCCGCTCCCCCGGCCCCCCGACGAGCGCCCGGCGTACTGCGCCCGCAGGGCGAACCGCGCGCTCCCGGCGAGCTGCTCACCGCGGCGGCCCGGCACAGCGACTGGGCCCTCGCCCACGGTCTGCTCGCCCCGGAGGACCTCGCCCGCTACCACACCTACGCGCTGCCCGAGCTGATCGGCCACTCCTACCCGCGTGCCCGCGGCACCGAGCTGGACCTGCTGATCGACATCCTCGGCTGGTTCACCATCGTCGACGACCGCTTCGACGGCCCGCCCGGCCGCGACCCCGCCGAGGCCCGCGCCATCGTCGGACCGATGCTCGCCGTCCTCGCCGGCCGGCCCGTCCCCCCGGGCACGCCCCAACCCCACCTGCTGGACGCCTGGCGGGAACTGTGGCAGCGCCAGACCGCCCCCATGCCCCCGGGCTGGCGGCGGCGTGCCGCCGCCGAGTGGCACTCCTGTCTGGAGACCTTCCTCGCGGAGACCGCCCACCGGGCCGCCCGCACCCAGCCCGACCTCGCCGAGACCGTGCGGCTGCGGCGCCACGCCAGCTGCCTCTACCCCTTCATGGACATACTGGAGCACGTCCACGGCGGCGAGGCGCCGGCCGGTCTGCACGCCGACCCCGCCCTGCACCGCCTGCGCGAGAACACCGCCGACGCGGCGACACTGATCAACGACCTCTACTCGGCGGACCGCGAGGAGCGCCAGAACGTCGCGGCGTTCAACACCGTGCTCACCCTGCAGCGGATCCGCGGCTGCACCCGCAGCCGGGCCGCCCGCGCGGTCGACGCCAGGATCGCCCGGCTGACGGCGGAGAGCGAGACCCTGCGCCACAGCCTGCTGCTCCGGCACCCGGCGGGCCGCTGGTACCTCGACGGCACCCGGGAACTGGTCGAGGGCGTCCGCGCCTGGACCAGCACCAGCCGCCGCTACACCGGGGAGGACGCCCCGCGCTGATCCCGGGCCGCGGCCGCGGCCCCCGCACCGCGGCGAACCGGTCCCGGCCGCTCCCCGGCCGGGACCGCTCGCGAGGAGGTCACTTGCGGTCGCCGAGGGCGAACAGCAGCAGCACGAACCCCGCGAACAGGTGCGTGGCGAAGATGTAGATGCCCGCCCGGACCAGCATGGCCTTGCGCCGCGCCTTCTCCTCCCGGGTGGCCTCGGCCTCCCGCGGGCGGTTGCGGGTGTTCTCACTCATGGCCGGGCACTCCTTCGGTCGACGGGCCGGTCATCGGTTGCCCGTGGGCGCGGCACCGGCCCCCGGTGCCCGCAGCTCGGTGAGCAGCGCGCCCTGGTCGGCGATCAGCTCGGTCAGGATCCGCCGCGCGGCCCGCAGCAGCTCGGCGACGTCCGGCGTGCTCAGCGCGTAGACGACGGTGTTGCCCTCACGGGTCGCCGTGACCAGCTGGGTGCGGCGCAGCACCGCGAGCTGCTGCGAGAGGTTCGAGGGTTCGATCTCGATCGCGGCGAGCAGCTCGCGCACCGGTCGCGGCCCGTCCTGGAGCAGTTCCAGCACGCGGATGCGCACCGGGTGCCCGAGCGTGCGGAAGAACTCCGCCTTCGCCTGGTACAGCGGGACCGGCATCGTCCGTCTCTCCCGTACGTCGCTGGATGGCTCTGGGTGGCTCTGGATGACTCTGACTCGACCTTTCGGCGGGAAGCATCATCGTTGCAGATGAAGATTTCTTCAAGTCGTCACGGTCGGGACCGCCCTGCGCGGGGCTCCGGTCCGCAGGGGAGGACGGGACGGGCCCGGGGCGACTCGCACCCCGGGCCCGCCCACCCCCGTCGGTCTACCGGGACCGCTTCATCAACACGGCACCACGACGTCGACGGTCACCGGAACCGGGGACCACGGGTAGCTCGCGACGCTGAAGCCGCCGTGCACGGTGGAGCCGCACGGCACGGTCCCGCCGACGCCGGGCACCTGCACGGTGCTGGCGGTGAACAGGGTCCGGCCGCTGACCGAGCCGAGCGACGCGCCGCCGACGACGTTGCCGGAGAGGCCGGTGAGCAGCTCGACGGTCTGCGGCCACGGGGTGCCCGGGCTCGGCGGGCCGGCCAGGCTGATCTGGCCGTACAGCTGGACGTTGTCGCCGGTCACCTCGGCGCACACCCGGGTGGACAGGCCGGCCTGCAGGCCGGAAGCGCCGCAGGTCACGGTGGTGGCGGTGGTGGTGGTCTGCGCAGCGTTCGCCTGGGCCGGCACGGCCAGCAGGGCCGCCGCTCCGGCGATCCCGGCCGCGGTCAGGGTGAGTCGGTTCATCCGCATGATCCCAGTCCTCCTCGTTCTTCTCTTCGTTCCCATGGACATCATCAGTGCCACATGTGACATGTCACATGTGGCATGACGAAACCCTGGCAGCTGAATCGAATGCCGAGAAGGACGAACATCCGAACAGTTGATGATCAGACTGGAAACTGGCCTTGGATGGCGCGATCGCGGCCTCGGCCCGGAGCCCGCGCCCGCCGCTACTCCCCGAGCGGCAGCCGCTCCGCCCCCAGCAGCCGCCCGCTCTCGATCGCCATGTCCACGAACGCGAGCGCCTCCGCCCGCCGGACGAACGGGCTCGGGTAGAGGGAGCGCCGCCGCCCGCCGTCACGGATCCGCAGGCACTCGTCCACGATCCGGTGCCACCGCTCGTCGAACACGGCCCGGGCGTACTCACCGGCCCCGCGCTTGGAGGCGATCCGCCCGGTGGCCAGCGTGTAGTGCAGCCGGCTCACCCCGAGCACGCCCCAGGCCGGCCCGGAACCGTTCAGACAGGCCAGCCCCGGCCGCGACGCCAACCGCGAGGAGCGCCGCCACCACGGGCGCCAGTACGACTCCAGATTGCCGACCGTCCAGCCGGCCAGCTCCTCCGGATCCGTGTCGATCATCAGCTCCTGGGCCCGCGGCCCGCAGAGCGTGACGCCGTGCCGCGCCAGCGTGTGCCAGAGCACCGGCGTACGGTCGGCCCGCACCCGGTGCCGGACCGTCCCCCCGAACACGTGCGGCCCCGGCGGCGCCTGCGCCGGCGATCCCGCCAGTTCGTGCCAGGTGAGGTAGGGACCGTCGAACGCGGGGCGCGGGTAGCGGACCGCGAGCCGGGCGTGCGCGCGTTCCAGCCCCACGAGCTGCTCCGCCGTCACCGGGTCCGCGGTCACGGCCACGAAGTCGATGTCGCTCCGTACCGGGTGGAAGTCGTCCAGGGCCGTCGAACCGACCACGTACAGGCCCTCGACCAGCCCGGGGGCGGCGGCGTCGACCAGGGCCAGATAGGCGTCGGCGATCTCGTGTACGAGAGGGTGCACAGTCACGGCGGAAAGCCTGCCACTCGGATGACCCTCCGTGTCCGTTCGTTTCCGCTAAGGATCGGCGCGTGTTGGCGCCCCGTGCACCCTCTTCGCGCCACCCTCACCCCCTTGTGCGCCACCCCCGCGCCACCCTCGCCGCCCTCCGCCACCCCACCCGGCTCATCCGTCCCTGGGCACCCGCGCCAGCGCGGCCCTGATCGCGGTGGCCGGATCGGGCACGTTGGCACCCATCGCGCGGAGCCAGTCGGCGACCTGCGCGAGCGGGAAGCCGGTGCGGCGGGCGATGCGGATGAGCTGGTAGAGGCCCGTCCCTTCCTCCGGCGCGGTCGGCAGGTCCTCCGTAACTGTGGTCCGGCGCCCTCGGGCGCGTCCGGCCAGTCCTGGAGCCATCCGGCGGCATGAAGGCCGGTGTCCACCTGCACCCTCGGCCGCAGCACCCCCGGCTCCCACACCACGCTCCGCTCCCCGTGCACGGCCGTCGTCCCGAACTCCGCGATGCCGAGCAGGCGTTGCAGCACGTCCACGCCCGACCACACGCGCCCCTCCCCCAGGCCCTCCCGCAGGTACAGCCGGACGGTCGTTCCCGGCGCCGTCCCCCGCTGCGCCGTCTCCACGATCCGGAAGAGGTGACCGGGGCCGCAGATCGCCGCCTCGACGACGGGGCCCGGGAGGCCGCCGCGGTCCATCCGGCAGCTGGTGACGCGGATCTCGTCGGCCAGCATGAAGTAGCTGAACACGCCGATCCCGAAACGGCTGTTGGGGTACAGCCTCACCGGCGGGTCGAGCTGCTCCCACGCGGTGCGCTCCAGCAGGAACTCGGGCTGTTCGGCGAAGCGCTCCCCGGCGTGCGAGAAGACGCCCGCCGGGTTCGGCCTCGCCCATGCCGATGCCGTTGTCGCGGCACTCCAGGTAGGCGCGGCCGTCCTCGTCGACGCCCTGGTCGAGGACGATCGCGCCCTCGAAGGGGTGCACGGGGACGCCCGTCCGCTCCAGGTACTCGGTGCGGGCGCGGCGGTAGCGGCAGGCATCGAGGGCGTTCTGGTACAGCTCGCGGACGGCCAGGTCGCGGTCCTTGTACAGCTGGTCGCCCATCAGCAGCTCCCGCACCCGGCGCTCCCCCAGCCGGAAGCGGGCGGAGCCGACCACAGCCGTGTCGGCCGGCCGCAGGTCGTCGGCGGAGAGCCGTTCGGGCAGGCCGGGCATCGGGACGGTGATGCTGCGGGCGATGGTGCGGCGGACGGCGTGCAGGAGGTCGTCCACCCGGTCCGTGTACTCGCGCAGGGCCTCGACCACCGCCTCGTGCCGGCAGTCGGCGCGCAGGACGGGCAGGTGGCGCAGGTCTCCCCAGACCGCCCCCGCGACGGTGGCGCGCAGCTCCGCCGGGTCGACCTGGTCCGGGATGCCGACGTGGTCGACGATGATGTCGGGCAGGCCGGTGGGGTCGATCGCCAGCCCGTGGGCGAGGGCGAGCAGCAGGGCCAGCCGTTGTTCCCGGACGCGTTGGCGGCCGGGGCCGCGCAGCGCGTCGTCGACGGCGAGGGTGTCGAGGTACTCGCGGTTGCAGACGCCGGGGCCGCGCCGCAGGCCGTGCACCAGCCGGGCGACGCGCTCGTGGCGCAACGCGTCGGCGAGGCCCTCGCCGCTCTCGGCGAGGTGCGCGACCAGGGCGGGCTCGACGAGTTCGCTGCGGCCGGCGGTCCAGCGGTGGAACAGCCACCAGCCGATGGGGCGTTCGGCCTCGGGTCGGCGGCGGGCCCGGCCGGCCAGCAGGTCCCGCTCGGCCAGGTGCCGTTCGTAGTCGGCGCGTTCGGGGCCGTCCGCGCCCCGCCCGCCCTCACCGCGCCGGGGCGCGATGCGGTCGGGGCCGACGGCGGCCAGCCGGGCGGACAGGCGCAGGCGGTGGACCTGGTCGATCAACGGGAGGAGGAGGAAGAGGCCCGCCTCCGCCGGGTGGAGGTCCAGCGGCTCGTCGCCGAGGAGCCATTCGACGCGCTCCAGGAACCGCTCCGCGAATCCCGGGTCGTACCAGGGGTCGTCGGCCAGGACCGCCGCCGCCTCGTCCCGCAGGGCCGCCAGCCGCCGCGCGGCCTCGGCGATCTCGGGCCTGCTCCGGTGCGGGGCGCGGTCGTCGGGGACGTGGTCCCACACCCTCGACGCCAGGACCGCCCGCACCCAGGGGTCGGCGGGCGGGGTGGGGGCGGTGCCGGAGTCCCTTCGGTCTCCGTAGCTGTGGACGGTGACGTGGCCTCCCTGGACCAGCAGCCCGACCCTCGCGTCCCCGGCCACGCTGTTCCAGGTGCTGCCGGCCGCGTCCGCGCCGGTGTCCGTCCCCATGCCCCACCCTGATCCTCGCCGTCACCAAGGGCGCCAGCCTACTGACCCGGCCCCGCCCGCGACCTGGGCCCGGTGCGCCGCAGCTGACGTGGGGCCAGTGCTGTGACCGGGACGGTCCACCGTGATCGGAATGCGGCTCGCGGGAGGAGCGCACGCGCAACGGCTGGTATGACTGGAGCATGCAGGAAGAGACGGCAAGCTCCGCGATCGACACGTTCATCTCCGCGTTCAACGCCTCGGACGACAGCTATGTGACGGCCCTGCTCTCCCAGGCCCTGACCTCGGACGTGGTCTTCTGGGGGCCGTTGGGCCGCAGCGAAGGAATCGCTGCGGTCGAGCGGTTCGTGCTGGACATCCGGCGCCACCCGGCGGGGACCGGCACGATGGCGCGCTGCTCGGAGGTCGACATGCCTGACGAGTGGGCCCGGTACCGGTGGGTCTTCACCACACCGGACGGAGGCCCCCGCCTGGCGGGAACGGACGTCGTCCATCTGCGGCGGAACCTCATCGACCAGGTCATCGTCTTCGCGGGGGAGATCGAGCCGTCCGTCTCCTGAGCCGCTCGGCCACCGCACCTCCAGCGGTCGGTTCGACGACGGACCCTAGCGGTGGGCGGTCAGGGTGCGCAGGGCGCCGGCCCGGCGCAGGCGGGCGAGGAGGGCGGCGGCGCGGCGGTCCCGGCCGGGGCGGGCGGCTCGGCCCAGGCGCCAGGTGCGCGAGGTCCGGCGGGTGGCGGGCGGGGTGCCGCGCGGGGCGGTGCGCGGGGCGGTGGGCACGGTGACGGGAAGGGTGGTGGACGGCACGGCGCTCGCTCCTCGACTCGCTGGTTCTGCGGGGTCGAGAAAGATGATCGTCCTCGCGGGCCCGGCGCGCGCTGGGGCCCGCACCCCGGTCGGGCGGGGGTTATCCGGAGATCCTCAGGGGCTCGCCAGGGAGCTGCGGAGGGCGTCGACGCGCTGGACGGCCCCGGTGAACCCGGCGGTGTCGAGGCGGCCGCTGTCGAGGGCGGTGGCGAGGGCCGCGACGGCGGCGTCGCCCTGGTGGACGTCGCGCGCGGAGCAGAGCACGAGGTCCATGCCGGCCTCGGCGGCGGCCACGGCCCGGTCGCCGGCCTCGCCGAACGCGGCCAGGGCGGTGGCTTCGAGGGCGTCGGTGACGGTCACGCCGCGGAAGCCGAGGCGCTCGCGCAGCTCGCCGTGGACGACGGCGCGGGAGAGGCCGGCCGGGCGGTAGGCGTCGAGGGCCGGGTAGACCGCCCAGGAGGCCATCACCAGCCGGACCCCGGCGGCGATGGCCGCCCGGTACGGCTCCTCGCCGCGGGCCCGGAGCTCGGCGAGTGGGACGGGGAGGACGACGGCGCCCTCATCGGTGTTCTGCCCGCGGGGGGCGGCGCCGAGACCGGGGAAGTGCTTGGCCGTGGCGGCCACGCCGAGCTTCTGCTGGGCGACGAGGAAAGCGGAGCCCAGCTCGGCCACCGCCTCCGGCTTCGAGCCGAAAGAGCGCTCGAAGTGGTCGATGAAGTTGTCGGGCGTGTCGAAGACGTCGAGCACGGGTGCGAGGTTGAGGTTCAGACCCGCCGCGCTCAGGGTGCCGGCCGCTCCCGTGCCGGCCCGGGCGGCCTCGCCGGCCGGGTCGGGCGCCAGGCCGATCTGTTTCGCGGAGAGCTCCGGGGCGCCGGGCAGCCGCCGGATCCTTCCGCCCTCCTGGTCGGTCATCAGCAGGAGCGGCGCACCGGTCGGGGCCTCGGCGGCGGCCTGCTTCAGCTGGGCCACGGCCGCCTGGAGCTGCGGTGTCGAGGGGGCGTTCTCCTTGAAGAAGATGACGCCGGCGGCGCGGCCCGCGCGGATGGTGGCGAGCAGTTCCGGCGGCGGGGTGGGCCCGGGGTAGGAGTAGACGACCCGGCGGCCGGCGAGTTGGAGCGAATCGGTGACGGGCACGGGGGTCGTCCTCTCCGTGGGAGTGGGGTGTGTCGGGGCCGTCGCCGCGGGTTCGCCGGACCGCTCGGCGGGGTGCGGCGGCGAGGCGGCGCCGCCGGGGCCGCCGGGGCCGCCGGGCAGCCCGAGCGGGGCGGACGGGGCCAGCGCGGACAGCAGCAGGGCGAGGAGTGCGACACGGATCGTTCGGCGGGGTATCGGCATCCGGTCTCCCTGGGTCGGTCGCGTCCTGGCGGGTGCGGGGAGTGGGGGCGCACCGGGCCGGAGCGGCGGGGCGGGCGCGGTGGGAAGGCCGGGCCCGGTGACGTCGACGGGCGCCCCGCGCGGACGCGGGGCGACACCAGCAGCCTCACCCGGGGAGCGGCCGTCCCGCCTCCCGGAGCAGCCGTCCGAGGACGGCGACGCCCTCCTCGATCTCGCCGGGCGCGCCGGCCGCGTAGCCGAGGACCAGCCCGGGCGGGTGCGGCAGCCGGGCGTGCCAGGAGAGCGGCTGCACCTTGACGCCGTGCGCGAGCGCCGCCGCGGCGAGCTCGGTGTCCGTGCAGGTCAGGCCGGCGGGGAAGGTGACCATGAGGTGCAGCCCGGCCGCCGCGCCGTGCACGACGGCGCCGGGCAGGTGCGCGGCGACGGCGGCGGTCATCGCGTCGCGGCGGCGCCGGTGGCGCGGGCGCAGGAGCCGCAGGTGGCGTTCCAGCGCGCCGGAGTCCATCAGCCGGGCGAGGACGAGTTGCGGCAGCACGGCGTTGCCGAGGTCGTTGAGCCGTTTGGCGTCGACCAGGAGCTCCCGGTAGCGGGCGGGGGCGAGTATCCAGCCGGTGCGCAGGGCCGGGGCGAGCAGCTTGGAGACGCTGCCGAGGTAGAGCACCTGCTCGGGCAGGACGCCGCGCAGCGCGGGCACCGGCGGGCGGTCGTAGCGGTGTTCGGCGTCGTAGTCGTCCTCGATGACGAGCCCGCCGTCCGCCGCCCAGCGCAGCAGTTCGCGCCGCCGGGCGCCGCCGAGCACCACGCCGGTGGGGAACTGGTGGGCGGGGGTGAGCAGGACGGCGCGGGCGCCGGTGGCGCGCAGCGCGTCGACCCGCACGCCCTCGGCGTCGACCGGGACGGGCGGGGTGGCGGTGATCCGGTGGCCGAGGTGCTGGCGGGTGCCGAGCGAGCCGGGGTCCTCGACGGCGACCGCGTCGAGGCCCGCGGCGCGGAGCACCTCGCCGGTCAGGGCGAGCGCCTGGGCGGCCCCGGCGACGACGAGGACGTCCTCGGGGTCGGCGCGGATGCCCCGGTTGCGGCCGAGCCAGTCGGCGACGGCGCGGCGCAGTGCGGGGGTGCCGCGCGGGTCGCCGTAGCCGAAGTCCTGGGCGGCGAGGCCGTGCAGGACGGCGCGTTCGGCGCGCAGCCAGGCGGTGCGCGGGAAGGCGGCGAGGTCGGGGACTCCGGGCGACAGGTCGATCCGGGCGGGGACGGTGCGCAGGGCGTCGAAGCTGGCCGGGACGGGGGCCGCGCCGAACGGCGAGGCGGGCGGGCCCGACGGGGCGGGGCCGGGGGCGGGCCGGGGCGTCCGCGGCCGGGCGGGTGCGGAGGGCCGGGCGTACGGGGGCGCCGGGGGCGGGGCGAACGGGTCGACCACGACGGTGCCGCCCCTGCCCCGGCCCGCGATCCGGCCCTCCTCGGCGAGCCGGCGGTAGGCGTCGGTGACCACGCCTCGGGAGACCCGCAGGTCGGCGGCGAGCAGCCGGGTGGCGGGCAGGCGGCCGCCGACCGGCAGCCGGCCGTCGGTGATGGCCTGTCGGAGCCGCCGGGCCAGCCAGTCCGCGAGCCCGCCGGCGGGCGCCTCACGGGGATCGAGTTGGAGGAAGTCGGCGCCGGCGCTTGTGGACCTGTCGCCCGGCCGCTCATTGGACCTGTGCACCGGTCCATTGTGCCGAGAGGGTGGGGGCATGACCACGAGCACCCCGCAGCCCGCAGCTCCTCGCTCCGCGCCCGCCTCCCGTCCCGGGTACGTCCACGGCTACTCCGCCACCGAGGCCCGCCGACTCGGCGACCAGGCCGACACCCTGGCCGACCTCCTCCACTCCGGCACCGCCTACCCGCCGGGCAGCCGGGTCCTGGAGGCCGGGTGCGGCGTCGGCGCGCAGACGGTGCACCTGCTGGCCGCCAGCCCCGGCGTGCTGCTGACCGCCGCCGACATCTCGGCGGACTCGCTCGCCCAGGCCCGGGCGCGGGTCGCACGGCAGGTGCCCGGCGCGCGGGTCCGCTGGCACCACGGCGATCTGCACCGGCTGCCCTTCCCCGACGACTCCTTCGACCACCTCTTCGTCTGCTTCGTCCTGGAGCACCTCGCCGACCCGGCGGCGGCGCTGGCCGCGCTGCGCCGGGTGCTGCGCCCCGGCGGCACCGTCACCGTGATCGAGGGCGACCACGGCTCGGCGCGCTTCCACCCGCACGGCGACGCCGCCCGGCGGGTCGTCGGCCACCTGGTCCGGCTCCAGGCGGACCGCGGCGGGGACGCCCTGATCGGGCCGCGGCTGCACCCGCTGCTCACCGGGGCCGGCTTCCGGGACGTCGTGGTGGAGCCGCGCACGATGTCCGCCGACGGGGCCCGGCCCGCGGAGGCCGATGCGTTCACCCGGCGCACCTTCGTCGCGATGGTCGAGGCGGTGCGGGCCGAGGCGGTCGCCGCCCGCCTCACCACGGCCGAGGCGTTCGACCGGGGCGTCGCCGAGCTGCGGCGCTCGGCGGAGCCGGGCGGGACGTTCAGCTACACCTTCTCCAAGGCGGTCGCGGTCAAACCCTGACGGGTCGGCGGCGCGGCGTGACGCGCGGTCACTCGGGGTTGTCGCCGAGGGTGGTGAGCACGACGCGCAGGGCGTCGACGAAGGCGGCGGTCTGCGCGTCGTCCAGCTCGGCCAGGATGCGGCGCTCGGTGGCGAGGTGGTCGGGCAGGGCGCGGTCCATCAGGGCGTACCCCTCGTCGGTGAGCGCGACGTCGCGGCTGCGGCCGTCGGAGCCGCTCGGGGTGCGGGTGACCAGGCCGCGGGCCTCCAGCCGGTCGAGGCGCTGGCTGATCGCCCCGGAGGTGACCATCGCGGACCGCATCAGACCGGTCGGGGTGAGCCGGTAGGGCGGGCCGCTGCGCCGCAGGGTGGCGAGCACGTCGAAGGAGGCGAAGTCGAGGTCGTGCCGGGCGAAGGTCTCCTTCAGCTCGGCGTCGACCAGGCGGCTCAGCCGCTTGAGGCGGCCGATCACCTCCATCGGGGAGACATCGAGGTCGGGACGCTCCGCGCCCCACTGCCGCACCACCCGGTCCACATGATCCGTCTGCTCTGCCATGCCCTCCACCCTAAACGATGCCTTAGCGGTGAGGTACCTCACGGTGAGCCGCCCCCCCTCCCCCTGTTCAGATCTCTTAGCGCTGAGATACATTGGCTTAGTGCTAAGGAATCGACTCGCCATCGTGCTGCTCACCGCCCTCGCCCCCGCCATCTGGGGCTCCACCTACCTCGTCACCACCGAACTGCTGCCGCCCGGGCGCCCGCTGCTCGCCGGGGTGCTCCGCGCCCTGCCCGCCGGACTGCTGCTCATCGCCCTCACCCGCCGCCTGCCGAAGGGCGGCTGGTGGTGGCGCTCACTCGTCCTCGGCGCCCTGAACATCGGCGCCTTCTTCGCCCTCCTCTTCGTCGCCGCCTACCGCCTGCCCGGCGGGGTCGCCGCCACCGTCGGCGCCGTCCAGCCGCTGATCGCCGCCGGCCTCTCGGCCGTGCTCCTGGGCGACCGCCTCTCCCTGCGCACCCTCCTCTCCGGCATCGCCGGGGTGACCGGCGTCAGCCTGCTCGTCCTGCGCGCCAACGCCCAGTTGGACGTCCTCGGCATCCTGGCCGCGCTCGGCGGCGCGGTGGTGATGGCCACCGGCGTCGTCCTCTCCAAGCGCTGGACCTCGCCGGCCCCGCTGCTCGCCACCACCGGCTGGCAGCTCACCGCGGGCGGGCTGCTGCTGCTCCCGGTCGCCCTGCTGGTCGAGGGCCCGCCGCCGTCCCACCTCACCGGCGCCAACCTGCTCGGCTACGGCTACCTGAGCCTGATCGGCGCGGCCGTCGCCTACGCGCTCTGGTTCCGCGGCATCCGCGCCCTGCCGCCCACCTCGGTCACCTTCCTCGGTCTGCTCAGCCCCGTGGTCGCCACCGCGCTCGGCTGGCTCGTCCTCGGCCAGGACCTCGCGCCCGTCCAGGCGCTCGGCGGGCTGATCGTGCTCGGCTCGCTCGTCGCCGCACAGACCCAGCGCCCGCGCACCCCCTCGAAGGCCGTCACCGGCGCACCCGCGGCCGCCCCCTCCGACGGCGCCGACGCCGAGCGCGCCGACGACCGCACCGGTGCCCGTGCCGGCGGCCGCGCCGGCGGCCGCGCCCGCCAGTCCGCCTGACCGCCCGGCCCGAAGCACCTCCTCCCCTTCCGATCCGATCCCAGGAGAACCCCCCATGCGCATCACCGTGTTCGGCGCGAGCGGCAACGTCGGCAGCCGGGTCGTCGCCGAGGCCACCGCCCGCGGCCACCGGGTCACCGCCGTCCTGCGCGACCCCTCCCGCCCGCACCGGCTCCCGCCGACGGCCGGGATCGCCACCGGCGACGCCCGCGACCCCGCCGACGTCCGGCGCCTCGCCGAGGGGCAGGACCTGCTGATCACGGCCACCCGTCCGGCCCCCGGCCACGAGGACGAGCTGGCCACCGCGACCAAGGGCCTGCTGGCCGGCCTGGCCGGGACCGGCGTGCGGCTGCTGGTCGTCGGCGGCGCCGGCAGCCTCACGCTGCCCGGCGGGAACGGCGTCACCCTCGCGGAGGCCCCCGACTTCCCCGCCGCGCTGCGCCCGATCGCCGACGCCTGCGGCGAGCAGCTCGACCTCTGCCGTGCGGACGCCGAGGTCGACTGGACCTACCTCAGCCCGGCCGCCCTGCTCGAACCGGGCGAGCGGACCGGCCGCTACCGGCTGGGCCTCGACGAACTCGTCGTCGACCCGGACGGCGCCTCGGCCATCTCCATGGAGGACTTCGCCGTCGCCCTCCTCGACGAGGCCGAGCGCCCCGCCCACCGCCGCGCCCGCTTCACCGTCGGCTACTGATCCCCCCTCCCCGGCCTGCGCCCGCACTCGCACCGTCGTCGCGCGGCTCCGGGCCCCCTTCCCGTCGTCCGTGAGGCCTGCGCGGGCGCTCACCCCCCTTCGGCGGAGCCGACCCGGCGGGGAGACTTCCAGCTGACACCAGGTCAGGGGTGGCTCAGGCACCAGGAGAAAGACGGGAGCCTGCTGGATCGACCACGACCGGCCCAGCGGCCAGGATCGACGCCATGACCACACGGACCTCCACCCGGACCACCCGTCCCACCGGGCGACGCTCCCGGATGCCGGCCCTCCGCCGGCGCGCCGCGGCCGTGCTCGCCCTCGTGGCCCTGGCCCAGGCGGCCGGCACTGCGGGCGCCGTCGCCACGCCCGCCGGACCGCCCGCCCCCGCCGTGCCCGCCCGCTACGCGCAGCAGCACCTCGACTGGCAGGCCTGCGCGGAGGAGGCCTCGCTGGAGTGCGCCGCCATGACCGTGCCCCGGGACTGGCACCACCCCGGGCGGGGCCCGGACCTCACCATCGCCGTCTCACGGCACCGCGCGAGCGACCCGGAGCGGCGGATCGGCACCCTGCTGACCGCCGCCGGCGGCCCCGGCGGCAAGGGCCTGAAGCGCCCGGCGGGCTTCGTCCGGGACGCGCCCGCGCTGGGCGCCGCCTACGACGTCGTGGGCTTCGACCAGCGGGGCGTCGGCCGCAGCACCCGGGCCGTCTGCCAGACGCCCGAGGAGTTCCAGGCCTTCTTCGCCGGGGACTTCCGCGACGACACCCCGGCCGACCGGGCCCGGGTGATCGCCGCCTCGCGCGGGTTCGCGGCCGACTGCGAACGGCGCAGCGAGGGCCTGCTGCCCTATCTGACGACCGAGCAGACCGCCCGGGACCTCGACCTGTTGCGCGCCCTGCTCGGCGAGCGCCGGGTGAGCTTCTTCGGACCGTCCTACGCCACCAGGATCGGCGCGTACTACGCGACGCTGTTCCCGCGGCGGGTCGAGCGGATGGTGCTGGACAGCGTCACCGGGGTCGACGGCAGCTGGGAGCGGTTCCAGCAGCGGTTGCCGATGAGCTTCCAGCGCCGCTTCGAGGAGGACTTCCTGCCCTGGCTGGCCGCCCGGGACGCCACCTACCACTACGGCACGACCGTCGCCGAGGCGAAGGCCCGCTGGGAGGCGCGCCGGGCGGCCCTGCGCGAGCACCCGGTCGTCGACGGTCCGCTCACCCTCGGGCCCAACCAGTTCGACAACGGGGCGATCCAGGCCGTCTACCGCGCGTACAACTTCGCCGATCTGGCCACCGCGCTGAGCGCGCTCGACGACTGGCCGAACGCCGGCCCGGCCGCCCGCACCGCCGTCCGGCGGATCTACGGCCAGTACCTCGACCCGGAGTTCCTCGCCGAGTACTTCGCGGTCCTCTGCAACGACACCCCGTGGACGCGCGACCTGTCCGTCTGGGCGGACCGGAGCGCCGAGAGCGCCGCGCGCTGGCCGCTGGCCGGGGCCCGTACGCTCGCCTTCTCCGCGGTCTGCGCCACCTGGCCGGCGCCGACGGCGCCCCCGGTGCGGATCACCGGCGCGGGGCTGCCGCCCACCCTGATGCTCAACTCGGTGCACGACCCCGCGACGCCCATCGAGGCCGCGCTCTCCGCGCACCGGGCCCTGCGCGGCTCGCGCCTGGTGACGGTCGACGGCAACGGCGACCACGGCCAGTACCCCGGGCCGAACCCGTGCGTGCGCTCCGCCGTGGAGTCCTACCTGCTCTCCGGGACGGTCCCGCCCGGCGACCTCACCTGCCCGTCCCCGGAGGCCGGATGATGCGTGCACCGGGGCCCGGACCGGCCCCCCTCCGCCGCCGGGGGCCGGTCCGGCCGGACCGCACCGACGCCGTCGGCCGCGCCGCGGTTCCGAACGCGGCCGTCCGCGGCGGGATCCTCCCCCCGGAGGACCCGCCGCAGACGGCGTCGGCCGAGGGCCGACCGGCCCTCGGCCGCTCAGGGGCGGTCGAGGGTGATGGAGTTGATCGGCGTCAGGTCGGCGTAGACGCCCGTCTCGGCGGCGAGGTCCTCGCCGCAGCCGGTGCCGTTGGAGCCGGTGCACAGGTGGGCGTGCGCGCCGCCGGACTGGTTGTTGAGCACCCAGTGGTTGCCGACCTGGTTGTGGAGGTTGTGGGCGCCGTAGCTGTAGAAGATGTCGGTCGGCGGCCGGCTGGTGTCGGAGTCCTGGGGGTAGATGCAGACCGCCCCGTACGGGCAGCCGTCCCAGGGGCCGTCGGCGGCCTGGGCGCCGGTGGTCCCCATCGTGGTGGCGGCGGCGGCCGCGATGGCGAGCGCGGCGACGGTGTGCAGGATCTTGCGCATGGTGGTTCTCCCTCGGATGCTGGTCCGGTCCGTGTCGGGCCGGTGCTCAGCAGCGTAGGAAGCGGCCGCCCCCGGCGGTCCCTGACGGATGACAGGGTGCCGGGGGCCGTCGCGCCGGGAGTCCGGCGCCGGACAGCGCAGGACCGGGGCGCGCAGGACCGGGCGGCGCAGGACCGGGGAGGGCCCGGCCGCGGGTCAGCGCGATGCGGCGAAGGTGTCGCAGCGGGCCGGGTCGCCGCTGCGGTAGCCGGTGGTGAACCAGGCCTTGCGCTGGTCGGAGGAGCCGTGGGTCCAGGTGTCGGGGTCGATCCGGCCGGTGGCCTGCTTCTGGATCCGGTCGTCGCCGACGGCCGCCGCGGCGTCCAGCCCCTGGGCGATGTCCTGGTCGGTGAGGGTGCTGATCAGCGGCCGCCCGGTGGACGCCTGCGGGGTGGTGGTGGCGTGGTGGGCCCAGACGCCCGCGTAGCAGTCGGCCTGGAGCTCCAGCTTGACCGAGGCGCTGTTCTGGCCCTGCCGGTCCCGCCCGACCTTCTGCATCGTGCCGGTCAGGTTCTGGATGTGGTGGCCGTACTCGTGGGCGACGACGTAGGCCTCGGCGAACGGGCCGCCGCTCGCGCCGAAGCGGGTGGACAGCTCGTCGAAGAACCCGAGGTCGAAGTAGGCGCGCCGGTCGCCGGGGCAGTAGAACGGGCCCACGGCGGAACTCGCCGCGCCGCAGGCGGTGTTGACCCGGCCGGTGAACAGGACCGTCTCGGCGGGCCGGTAGGCGACACCGGTCCGCGGCAACTGTCCGCCCCAGAAGTCCTGCAGGCTGTTGGTGACGGCGACGATCCGGCAGTCCTGGCGGCGGTTGGCGTCGGCACCGGTCCGGCAGACCTGCTGGACCTCCCCCGCGGTGGTGGTCCCGCCGGAGCCGTTCGACCCGCCCCCGCCGTCGGAGAGCCCGAGGACGCTCGGGTCGACGCCGAAGAGCACCGCGATCAGAACGGCGATCAGACCGGCCGCGCCACCCCCGATGGCGACCTTCCCTCCGGGGATGCGGCGCCGGTCGTCCACCTGCGAGGTGTCGAGGTCGCCCTGGTCGTCGAACTGCATGCCGGTCCGTCCCTTGTGGTGCTGGCGGCGCCCGAGGCGCCGGGCGGCCGGGCTCGGCCGCCCGGCCACGGTAGCCGCTCCGCACACCGCTTCCGCGGCAGGACGCGCAGGTCAGAGGCGGTTCAGCGGGGCCACGGCGGGGTCGGTGACGCGGCGCGACGGGCTCGTCACAGCGCCCCGGGAGCCGGGGCGGGCGCGGCCGCGCGCCCGGTCGCCAGGAACGCCTCGACCCGGTGCCGCTCCCCCTCCGGGAGGCCGGGCCCCGGACCGGCCGCCCTCGGCCGGAGGGCGGCGGCGAGCCGAGCCGCGAGGTCGGGCCGCTCCGTCCGGACGTCCGGCTCGCAGCGGAGCACCGCGGCCAGCAGATCACCGGGGTACAGGTCGCCCTCGGCCCAGGGGTCGCGGCAGAGCAGGTCGACCGCGCGCGGGAGCAGGTGCGGCAGCCCGATGCCCTGTCCGATGAGCAGCCGGAGGTCCTCTACGGCCAGATCGGCGACCGGACGGCGGCGCAGCGCGTGGGCGGTCGCGATCAGCCGGGTCGCGTCCGCCGGCGGCGCGGGCCACCGGACGCCTTCGAGCGCCTCCAGCGAGCCCGGCGCGATCGCGTCCGCCCCCGGGTCCGCGACCCCGGCCCCGGCCCCGGCCCCGGAGCGGCGGTCGCGGCGGTCGCGGCTCACCGGACCACCGCCCCTTCGGCCGGCCCGGCGTCGAGCTGCTGCTGCCCGACCACCCGGAGCAGCTCCAGGCGCTCGGCGCTCACGGTGCCGGGCGGAGCGGTGTGGACGAGCAGCAACTGGTCCTGGCCCGCGGCGGCCAGCACCTCGCAGTCCAGGTCGAGCCGGCCGACCACCGGGTGCAGCACCGTCTTGCGACCGCTGCGCCGCACGGCGACGTCGTGGCGCGCCCAGTGGGCGGCGAACTCCTCACCGGTGGCGAGCAGGCGCGCCACCAGCCGGCCGAGGTGGGCGTCCCCGGGACGCGCCGCGTGGGCGGCGCGCAGGTGGGCGACGTGCGCGCGGGCCAGCTCCTCGTGCTGCTCGGCGGGGAACCGCGCGCGGACGGCCGGCTCGGTGTACCAGCGCAGGACCACGTTGCACTCCTCCGGCCGGCTCCCGGCGACCTCGCCGAACAGCGCGGCGGCCATCGGGTTCTGGGCCAGCACGTCCCCCACGTCCGAGACCACCTGGGCCGGGGTGTCGTGCAGCCGGTCCAGGATCAGCAGCAGGCCGGGCCGGACGTGGGTGAGCGGGGTGTGGCGGCGCGGCGGGAGGTGGCCGGCGAGGTGGAACAGGTGGTCCCGCTCGTCCTCGGTCAGCCGCAGGGCCCGGGCGAGGGCCGCGACCAGCTGCGGCGAGGGCTGCGGACCTCGGCGCTGCTCCAGGCGCGCGTAGTAGTCCACCGAGAGCCCGGCGAGCTGCGCCACCTCCTCCCGGCGCAGGCCGGGCGTGCGGCGGCGGGCGCCGGGCGGCAGGCCGACGTCCGCGGGGGCGAGCCCGGCGCGGCGGCGGGTCAGGAAGTCGGCGAGGGCCGGTCGGTCGATCACCCTCCCATCCTCCGCCCCGCGCCGGCCGCTCAACCAGGGATCGCCGGTCCCTGGTTCAGGAGGTCTCTGCCACCGCCGCCGGTGCGCCGCCATCGTGGTGGCCGCGAGGGGGCGGCGCCGGACACGCCGGCGAGCGGTCGCCCCCGTCGACGAGTGACCACCTTCCGGGAGTGAGGCAGCGATGACGACGTTTCTGGTGACGGGTTCCACCGGCCAGGTCGGCCGCCGGTTCGTGCCGCGGCTGGCGCAGTGGGCCGGCCCGGGCGCGGTCCGGGTGCTGGTGCGACGGGCGGCACAGGCGGAGGCGGCCGCCGCCCTCGGCCTCGGGGCGGTCGTCGGCGACCTGCGGGAGCCGGCCGACCGGGCGCGGGCACTGGAGGGCGTGGACGTGGTGGTGCACGTGGCCGCCGCGCTGCGCGGGGTGTCGGACGAGGAGGCCTTCGCGGTGAACCGGGACGCGACCGTCGCCCTCGGGCGGGAGGCCGCCGATGCCGGGGTCCGGCGGTTCGTGCACACCAGCACCAATCTGGTCTACGGACGGGGAGCGGCCCGGCCCGCCGTCGAGGACGACCCGCTGGCCCCGGATCCGGCCTGGGGTGCCTACGCCGCCTCCAAGGCCGCGGCCGAGGAGGGGCTGCGCGCGCTCGGCGACCGGCTGCCGCTGGTCGTGGTCCGGCCCGCCTTCGTGTACGGCGAGGGCGACCCGCACCTCGCCGACGCGCTGCACTGGGCCGGCCGCTGGCCCTCGCACCGGCGCCTGCCCGTGGTGCACCACGCCGACCTGGCGCGGGCGCTGTGGAGCGCGGCGGTGACCCCGGGGGTGGAGGGGCGCAGCTACAACGTGGCGGACGACGCCCCGGTGACCGCCTGGGACCTGCACGACGTCAACGGGGCGCCCCGCCCGGTGTCCTGGACCGAGGCCTCCGAGCCCGCCGAACCCGCCGAGGCCGTCACGTCCGCCGACCCCTGGGAGGGCCAGGTCTCGACCGCCGCGATCCGCCGCGAGCTGAACTGGCGTCCGCTGTACCCGTCGGTGTGGACGGCCCTCGACGCGGGCGCCCTGTAGGCGGGGACCCGTGCACCCCGGTGGTCGGCGATCGGCGAGCCGCGAGCCGGGCTCCCCGCACCGATCGGCGCACGGTGCGGGGAGCGCGGTGCGGGAAGCGGCTACCGGCCGCGCCCCGGGGTCAGCTCCGCGAGGACAGCGGGACCGTTATCTGCTTCATCCAGGTGCCGGTGGCGAAGTCGCGCGCCTTGATGACGACCCGGTCGCGGTACACGTCCACTTGGAGGCCCTGGTTGAAGTGGCCGGGGACCGTGGCCTCGCCGCCCTGCCCGTTGTCGGCGAAACCCGTCTGCACGGCGCCGGTGTTGATCACCGAGAAGCCGTCGAGGTTGGCCGTGCCCGGCACGATGCGGCGCACGTACCAGTCGGAGAGGGTCAGGTCCCAGTGGGTGTGACCGCTGAAGAGGAACACGTCGCGGTGGCGCCCGAGGATGCCGAGGAGGCGGTCGGGCTGGAGGTAGTCGCTCATGTAGATCTTGCTCCGGGTACCGGAGACCGTGTTGGGCAGCGGGTGGTGGGTGATCACCATGACCGGCTTCCGGCGCCTGCCCCAGTACTGGAGGCGGTCCTCCAGCCACTGGAACTGCGCCTCGCTGATCCACACCTCGTCCCACAGCGAGTTGTCGTGGTACCTCATGTAGCGCTCGGTGCCGAGGGTCAGCACCGGGACGCCGCCGAACGTCGTCTCCGCGTAGACCTTGGACCGCTTGGCGAAGCGGTAGAAGCTCCGGAAGAGGGAGTCCTCGGTGGTCCCGTTGGGCCAGGTGCTCTGGGCGAGCGTGTTCGGGTCGGACCACTTCGGGACGTAGAACTCGTGGTTGCCGATGGCCCAGGCCACCTCGCGGGGCTTCGGGCCCTGCTCCAGCACCTTCTGCACGTCGGCGTACTCGAAGTCGTAGCCGCGCGGCGTGATGTCCCCGGCGACGGCCAGGCCCGAGGAGCGGGGGTTGGTGGTCCGGATGTCCTTGAGCGCCTGGGCGAAGTCGCCGAGGTCGCCCTGGATGTCGCTGATGACGTTGAACGTGGTGACGAGCCCCTCGCCGCCGTCGGCGGGTGCTGCCTGGGCGGTCCCCTGGGCGAGACCTCCGAGCACCAGCGCGCCGGCGGTCGCACCGAGAAGGGATCTGCGTTCCATGGTCTTTCCTTTCGACTGCGCGCAGGCGGCGGCTCCACCTCCGCGCTTTGGACCAGACCCGTTATCAATACGCGATCAAGTGGACGGCCAGGTGAACACGCACTGACGGGTGATCGCGAGTACTCCGCCCGTGCCCGTTCGGGCAAGGCCCGACCCTGGATCAGGTCGGCCCGGCCGCCGGGACCACGCGAGGTGGTCCCGGCGGCCGCAGTGCTCAGCGGGCGGCGCCCGGCACCGGGGCGTACCCGGCCGGGCGGGTGGTGAACGTGCCCCGGCCCTGGGTGCGGCTGCGCAGGGCGGTCGCGTAGCCGAACAGCTCGGCGAGCGGCACGACCGCCGTCACCACCGCCGTCCCGCCGTGCGGGGCCGAACCCTGGACGCGGCCCCGGCGGGCGGCGAGGTCACCGAGGACGCCGCCCACCGCCTCCTGCGGCACGGTCACCGCCACCTCGGCGACCGGCTCCAGGAGTACCATCCGGCAGGCCCGCAGCGCCTCGCGCAGCGCCAGCCGCCCGGCGGTGCGGAAGGCGAGCTCCGAGGAGTCCTTCGGGTGGGTGGCCCCGTCGGTCAGGACGACCCGCAGGCCGGTGACCGGGTGGCCGCCCAGCGGGCCGTCGGCGAGCGCGTCCCGGCAGCCGGCCTCGACCGCCTGGACGTACTCCTTCGGCACCCGCCCGCCGGTGACGGTGGACGCGAACGCGAACCCTCCCCGCTCCTCCCCGGCCGCGCCGCCCTGCGGGGCCTCCTCCAGCGGTGCCACGTCCAGCACCACGTGGGCGAACTGTCCTGCGCCGCCGTCCTGTTTGACGTGCCGGTGGACATGGCCGGTGACGCCGCGTTCCACGGTCTCCCGGTGGGCGACCTGCGGACGGCCGGCGGACACCTCCAGCCCCTGCCGGCGGAGCTTCTCCACCGCCACCTCCAGGTGCAGTTCGCCCAGTCCGGACAGCACCCGCTGTCCGGTCTCCGGGTCGGTGCGGACGACCAGCGACGGGTCCTCCTCGACCAGCCGGGCCAGCGCGAGGGCCAGCCGGTCGGTGTCGACCGTGCGCCGCGCCTCGACCGCCGCCGTCACCACCGGCGTCGCGGCCACGACGGGCTCCAGGACCACCGGCGCGCCGGGTGCGCAGAGCGTCGCACCGGTGCGCGCGGCCTTGACGCCGACCACCGCGACGATGTCGCCGGCGACGGCGGTCTCGGCCTCGATGTGGTCGGCCTGCACCCGCAGGATCCGGGCGATCCGTTCCGTGCGGCCGCTTCCGGCGTCCAGCACGGTGTCCCCCTTGCGCAGCGTGCCCGCGTACAGGCGCAGATAGGTGAGCCGGCCGAAGGCGCCGACGCTCACCTTGAACACCAGCGCGGTGAGCGGCCCGTCGGGATCGGCGGCCCGCTCCACCTCCCCGGCCTCCACGTCCCCGGCCGTCGCCTCCCCGGTACCCGCCGCGCCGCGCACCGCCGGAACGTCCAGCGGCGACGGCAGGTAGGCCGTGACGGCGTCCAGCAGCGGCTCGATCCCGCGGTTGCGGTAGGCCGAGCCGCACAGCACCACCACGGCCTCGCCGCCGAGGGTGAGGTCCCGCAGCGCGGCGGCCAGGGTCGCGGTGGAGAGCGCCGCGTGCTCGACGTACTCCTCCAGGGCGGCCGGGTGGAGCCCGGCCACCGCCTCGTCCAGCAGTCCGCGCCGCCGTTCGGCCTCGGCCCGGAGCCCCTCGGGCACCGGCCCTTCCCGGAAGCCGTCCCCGTCGGGGCCGTCGTCCCAGGTCAGGGCCCGCAGCGTCAGCAGGTCGACCACACCGGTGAAGCCGTCCTCCCGCCCGATCGGCAGCTGGACCACGAGCGGGGCCGGATGCAGCCGCTCCCGGATGGAGGCGACGGCCGTGTCCAGGTCGGCGCCGGCCCGGTCCAGCTTGTTGACGAAGGCGATCCGCGGCACGCCGTGCCGGTCGGCCTGGCGCCAGACGCTCTCACTCTGCGGCTCCACGCCCGCGACGGCGTCGAACACCGCGACCGCCCCGTCCAGCACCCGCAGCGAGCGCTCGACCTCGTCGGCGAAGTCGACGTGGCCGGGGGTGTCGATGAGGTTGATCCGGTGGCCTTCCCAGACGCAGCTGACCGCCGCCGCGAAGATGGTGATGCCCCGCTCGCGCTCCTGCGGGTGGCAGTCGGTGACGGTGGTGCCGTCGTGGACCTCGCCGCGCCTGTGGGTCTCGCCGGTCAGGTAGAGGATCCGCTCGGTGACGGTGGTCTTGCCCGCGTCCACATGGGCGAGGATGCCCAGGTTGCGGACGGCCGCGATGGCGGCGATGGCGGTGCTGGTGCTGGTGGTGGTGGTGCGGACGTCGGTGCGCATGGCCCGGTGCCTTTCGAAGCTCTCGGGAAGAAGAGGGCGGCGCGATTGCGGCGACGACGGCGACCGGCGGGAGTCCGCCGGGAACGGTGTTCCTGCTCCTGGGTCAGACGGTCGTCACACACGCCCGGTGCCGGCCGCGCAGCGGGCACCGGAGGGACGAGGACACCAGGATCACCTCGAACCGGGACGAGGGGACGACGGCAGCGGTGCGGTGGCGCACGACCGGTCCTCCCTCGGCTCGTCACGGCGCGCGCCGCCGCCGGAACCCCGGGCGGCGCGCCTCTGGGTCCCGATTGTAGGAAACGGCCCGCCCCCGGGCCATCCGGTTTTCCCCACGAACCGTCAGCAACGCCCGTTCCCCACGGCCCGTCAGCGACGCCGGTGGATCGGGGGCGGCCGCCGGACGAGGGCTCACCCCCGCCGCGACGGCACCGGACCGCCCGGTGCGGCGCGCGCCCCGGGCTCCGCCGGGGCCTTCGCACGGGCCGCGCCCCGGGCCGGGCGGCCGAGGGCGACTCCGGCCAGGACCAGGAGCAGGCCGGCCACCTGGAGCGGGCCGAGGCCCTCGCCCGCCACCGCCGTGCCGAGCAGCACGCCGGTCAGCGGGTTGAGCAGGCCCACCAGTCCGACCGTCCCGGGCGGCAGGTGGCGCAGACCGGCGAACCAGGCCGTGAAGGCCAGCGCGGTCGCCACCACCGCGGCATAGCCGAAG
Organism: Kitasatospora sp. NPDC057692; assembly: GCF_042799475.1. Classification (NCBI taxonomy): domain Bacteria; kingdom Bacillati; phylum Actinomycetota; class Actinomycetes; order Kitasatosporales; family Streptomycetaceae; genus Kitasatospora; species Kitasatospora sp. NPDC057692. Next base: position 80,429 of record NZ_JBHVIV010000005.1, read on the forward strand.
GCGAGCAGCTCCCGCCCGGTGGGCACCGCGGGCGCGCCCTCGAACCCGGCCGCCAGGGGCAGCAGGACCAGCCCGCCGGCCACCAGTTGCCAGGCGGTGGTGGCGAGCACGTCCGGGCCGTCCCGCCAGCGCCCGGCGAGCACATAGCCGAGCGAGGAGACGAGCATCGCCGCCGCCGAGGCCGCCAGGCCGGACAGGCCGACCGGTTCGGCCCGGGTCAGCAGCATCAGCGCCACCCCGCCCAGGCCGACCAGCGCCCCGAGCAGATGGGCCCGGGCGGGACGGACGGCGGTCAGCAGCCGGGCGATCAGCAGCATCGCGAGCGGCGAGGCCGCCATCACGGTGGCGGCGACGCTGGTGGCCAGCGACTGCGAGGCGACGTAGAGCAGGACGAAGAACCCCGCGGTGTTCAGCAGCCCGAGCAGCGCCGAGCGCCACCACCAGGCGCCGCGCGGCCGGCGCGGGCGCAGCGCCAGCAGGAGCAGGCCGGCCGGCAGGGCCCGCAAGGCGGCGCCCCACAGCGGGCGGTCGGGCGGGAGGAACTCGCGGGTGACGTAGTAGTTGGCGCCCCAGGCCACCGGCGCGACGGCGGTCAGCAGTACCCACCGGAAACTGGCTTCCATGGAAGACAATATAACTTCCAGGGAAGCTATCTGGCTAGGATGACGGCATGGAACACAGCCGAGACAGCCGTGCGACGGATCCCGCCCCGGACCACGTCGCCCTCATCCAGGCCGAGTGGCGCCGCGAGCGGCCCGACCTCGACGTCTCCCCGCAGGCGGTGATCGGCCGGCTGCACCGGCTGGCCGGTCGGCTCACCGAGGAGCTCTGCCTGGTCTACGGCCGCTACGGGTTGGCCGAGGGCGAGTTCGACGTGCTGGCCGCGCTGCGCCGGGCGGGCGCGCCGTTCGAGCGGGCGCCCGGGGAGCTGGCCGCCCGCACCATGGTCACCACCGGCGCCATGACCAAGCGGATCGACCGGCTGGAGCGGGCCGGCCTGGTCACCCGCCGCCGCAGCGAGGCGGACGGGCGCGGCCGGGTGGTCGCGCTCACCGAGGCGGGCCGCCGGCTGATCGACGAGGCGTTCACCGCCCACATGCGCAACGAGCACCGGCTGCTCGACCTGCTCTCCACCGAGGAGGCCGCCGCCCTGGAGGGTCTGCTGACGACGTGGCAGCAGCGCCTCGACCACCTCGGGCCCGCCGCAGGCGAGGCCGGGAAAGCCGGAGGCGAGGCGGGAAAAACCGGATGATCCCACCGGATCCCGCACGATAGCGTCGCCGGATGACGAAACGGACCTGGGACCTCGTTCTGCTCGGCGGCGCCTCCGGTGTCGGCAAGAGCCTGGCCGCCGCCCGGATCGCTGCCGCGGAGGGCGCCTTCACCGTCGAGTTCGACGACGTGGTCGCCGCCGTCCAGGAGCTCACCACCCCCGCGCAGCACCCCGGCCTGCACCACTTCGGCGACGGCGCCGCGGCGCGGCGGCTGCCGCCCGAACGGGTGCTGGAGCTCCAGATCGCCACCGCCGAGGCCCTGGAACCGGCCCTGCTCGGCGTGGTGCGCAACCGGCTGACCGTGCCGGTCCCCGCCGTCGTCGAGGGCGACTACCTCACCCCGGCCGCCTGCGCCCGCGCGGTCGCGCTGGGCCGGGCGGCCGGCCGGCAGGTGCGGGCGGTCTTCCTGCACGAGGGCGGGGCGGACCGGATCACCGCCAACTACGCGGCCCGCGAACCGGGGAGCGGCGTGCAGGCGGACCGCGCCGAGGTCAGTGCCCGGTACTCGCACTGGCTCGCCGCCGAGGCCCGCCGGCACGCGCTCCCCGTGGTCGACTGCCGCCCCTGGTCCACGCTCGGCGACCGCGTGGACCGCGCCCTGGCCGCGGACGGCTAAGCGGACGGCGGCACCGGCCGCGGTTGCGATACGGCCGACGACGCGGACGGCCGCGGTCAGATCAGCGTGTAACCGCCGCTGCGGAAGGTCGAACCGACGTTGCTGCAGTAGGCGTAGGACCAGGCCCCGCCCGACCGGGTGGGCCCGTAGACCGTCTTGTTGTTGGCGCAGACGGCCCACGCGTAGTAGCCGCGGGTGCCGTCGCAGGACACCCCGTAGCTGACGTAGTTGCTGTACGTCGAACAGGCCGCCACCCGGGCGGGCGCGGCCGAGGCCGGGACGGCGGCGAGGACCGGGACGGCGAGGGCGGCGGTGGCGGCGACGGCCGCGGCCGCGGTGCGGATGCTCATGGTGTTCCCCTCCGGTGGAGCTCGTTGACGAGGACGAGGTCGTGCGGGCTCCACTGTGCGCCCCCGGCGTGCACCGGAATCCGCAGCAGGACGGGAAACCGGGATCCTCACCTTCCGTCCCCGGACGGCCTGTTGTGTCATGTTCCCGCGACGGATGGGGCTTTTGTTCGCGCGGCCGAACAGGCCGGTTCACCACCGCGTGGCGCAACGGTCTTTCGTGGACGATTGGCTGCCGTCGGCCTGGTGATCATGCGCCCGGGCCGCGCCGTTCGCGGCGCTCCAGGCCGCCGACCGCGTCCTGCGCTCGCACCGGCGGCACGCACGTCCCGTAGCAGTACGAGGAGCTGAACCACCGATGTCACCGCCCGTCACCCCCACGACGACCGCCCCCGTCCCCGCCACCGCCCCCGTCCCCGCGGCCCGCCGTCGCCGCCGCGGGCGCCCCGCCGCCGCGCTCGCGCTCTGCGCGCTCGTCGCCGCCGGCCTGCCCGCCCTCGCCCCCGCCGCCGCCTGGGCCGCGCCCGGCGGACCCGCCGCCCCCGGCGCGAACGGCACCGCCGCCGACCCCGGCCTGGTGCTCGACCGCCCCGGCGAGTCGGTGGTCACCCGGCGCGAGGTCACCCCGATCGCCCCTGGCCTGACCATGACCGCCTTCGACCGGCTCGGCAGGACCGGCTGGATCCGCGGCAAGGTCCTGGTCGCCGACCTCGCCACCGAGGGCCTGAGCGTCGACTACCTGTCCTCCGGCCAGGTGACGACCCGGCAGACCGTCACCGACATGGCCCGGGGCGCCGGCGCGGTCGCCGCCATCAACGGCGACTACTTCGACATGAACGCCTCCGAGGCACCGCTCGGCGTCGGCGTCTCCCGCCGGAACGGTCTCGTCCACGCCCCGATCGAGGGCTGGAACCAGGCCGTGACCGTCGGCACCGACGGCCTGGCCCGGATGGCCGAGGTCTTCCTTGAGGGCCGCGCCACCCTGCCCGGCGGCCGCGAGCTGACCCTCAACGGCGTCAACACCTACGGCCTGCCCGCCGACGGCGTCGGCCTGTTCACCCCCGCCTGGGGCACGGCCTCCCGCGCCAAGGTCGCCGACGGCTCCGCGGAGGTCGCCGAGGTGGAGCTCCGCGACGGCCGGGTCACCGCCGTCCGCGACCAGCCGGGCGCCGCGGTGCCCGAGGGCGCCACCGTGCTGGTCGGCCGGGAGGCCGGCGCCCGCGCGCTGCGCGAGCTCAAGCCCGGCGACCAGGTCACCACCGGCTACCGGCCGCGCGCCTCCTTCGGCGAGGTCGCGGTCGCCGTCGGCGGCTACCAGGTCCTGGTCCGCGACGGCGTCGCCGGGCAGCCCGGCGAGAACGACGGCAACGAGCTCAACGCCCGTACCGCCGTGGGCTTCTCCGCCGACAACAAGCGGATGTACCTGGTCACGGTCGACGGCCGGCAGGCCGACAGCCCCGGTATCAGCCTGCCGGACCTCGCGGTGCTGATGCGGGACATGGGGGCGCGCAACGCGCTCAACATGGACGGCGGCGGCTCGTCCGCGATGGCCGCCCGGCTGCCCGGCACCGCTCGGGCCGGCACCGTCAGCAGCCCGTCCGACAACGGCGGGGAGCGCGCCGTCGCCAACGGCCTCGGTCTGTTCTCCGCACCGGGCTCCGGCCTGGTCAAGGGCTTCCGGGTCCGCCCGGCGGAGGCCGTGGACACCGCGGCCCGGGTCTTCCCCGGCCTGCACCGCACCGTCCGCGCGCTGCCGCACGACGAGGCCTTCGGCCCGGTGACCGGCGCCGTCCCGCCGGTGCGCTGGTCCGCCGCCCGGGCCGCTTCCGCCGGCGCACCGGGCAGCGGCGCCGTCGAGGTGTCCGGCCGGGGCACCGAGGCCGTCGTCACCGGCCGTACCTCCGGGCCGGCCGCCGTCACCGCCGCGGCCGACGGCGCCGAGACCGGCACCCTGCCGCTGACCGTGCTGGGCGCGCCGGTGCGGATCACCGCCGGCACCGACCCGATCGGCCTGGAGGCCGCCGGCGCCACCGCGAGGATCGCCGTGACCGGCTACGACGCCCAGGGCCACACCGCCCCGGTCGAGGCCTCCGACCTCACCGTCACCGGCGGCGCCGGCGTGGTCGAGACCTCCGCCGCCGAGGACGGCTCGATCTCCCTCAAGGCGCTCACCGACGGCACCTCCGCCACCCTCAAACTGACCGTCGGCGGCCTGGAGACGGCCGTCGCCGTCACCGTCGGCATGACCGAGAAGCCGTTCGCCGACTTCTCCGACGCGGCCGCCTGGAAGTCCGGCAACGACCGCGCGCCCGGCGGCGGCGTCGCCCCGGCCGCCGGCCACGACGGCGGCCGGGGCCTGCGCCTGACGTACGACTTCACCAGGTCGACCGGCACCCGCGGCCAGTACGCCATCGCGCCCGAGGGCATCGTGCTGCCCGGCCAGCCGCGCTCGATCACGATGTGGATCGAGGGCGACGGCAACGGCTCCTGGCCGCGCATCCAGTACCGGACCGCGGCCGGCGTCACCGCCAACCTGGACGCCCCGATGGTCACCTGGACCGGCTGGCGGAAGGTCGAGTTCCCGATCCCGGCCGGCGTGCAGTACCCGCTGACCTTCCAGCGGTTCCGGCTGATGGAGACCGGCGCCGCCCGCTCCTACACCGGCGCGCTCACCCTGGCCGACCTGCGGGTCGAGGTGGCGCCGGACGTCGAACTGCCGGTGCGCCCGCGGGTCACCGACCCGGTGGTGCTCACCGACGGCACCGTGGACGGCAGGCCGCTGCGGGTCGCGGTGATGTCGGACGCCCAGTTCATCGCCCGCGCCCCGGAGAGCGACCTCGTCCAGGCCGCCCGCCGCACGCTGCGCGACATCGCCGCCGCCAAGCCCGACCTGCTGGTCATCGCCGGCGACCTGGTCGACGAGGCGAGCCCGGCCGACTTCGCCCTCGCCCGCAAGGTGCTGGACGAGTTCGACCAGCTCACCGGCCGCAGCATCCCCTGGCACTACGTGCCCGGCAACCACGAGGTGATGGGCCCCGGCACCATCGACAACTTCACAGCCGCCTTCGGCGGGACCAGCGAGGTGTTCGACGTCAAGGGCACCCGCTTCATCACCCTGAACAGCGCGCTCGGCTCCTTCCGGGCGAGCGGCTTCGACCAGATCGCCAAGCTGCGCACCACCCTGGACGCGGCCGCCGCGGACCCGTCCGTCACCGGTCTGCTGCTGTTCGACCACCACCCGACCCGCGACCCGCTGCCCGACCAGGGCAGCCAGCTGGGCGACCGCAAGGAAGCCGCCCTGGTCGAGCAGTGGCTGGCCGGCTTCCGTGCGGGCGGCAAGTCCGCCGCGATGGTCAGCGGCCACGTCGGCGCCTTCCACGCGAGCAGCGTCGACGGCGTCCCCTACCTGATCAACGGCAACTCGGGCAAGGGCCCGGCCGCCGAGCCGGACCGCGGCGGCTTCACCGGCTGGACGATGCTCGGCATCAACCCGGCGGCCGGCAAGGTCACCGACCCGTACGCGGTGCCGGACGACGCCTCGGCCTGGCTGCGCGCCGAGGTGCGGGCCCGCGCCGACGCGGTGCAGCTGAGCGCCCCGGAGTCGCTCGGCCTGCTGGCCTCGGTCCCGGTCCGCGCGACCTTCACCCAGGACGGCGAGCGGACGGTGCCGGTCGCCTGGCCGGTCACCGCCCGGTGGGGTGGCCAGGGCGTGCACATCGGCCCGGCCGCCAAGGCCCCGCGCGGCAGCGTCGCCGCGTACGACCCGGCCACCGGCACCCTCACCGGCCTGCGGCCGGGCGGCGCCACGCTGACCGTCACCGTCGGCGGCGTGACGGCGGAGCGCAAGCTCACCGTGGGCTCCGTCCCGGCGTGCACCACCACGCTGCGCGGCGCCCAGAAGAAGCTCGCGGTCACCTCCGGCGTCACCTGCCTGGACGGCGCGACGGTCACCGGCCCGGTGCTGGTCCAGCCGGGCGCGGCGCTGGTCGCCACCGGCTCGGTCTTCAAGGGCCCGGTCTCGGCCCGCGGCGCGGCGGCCTTCGTGCTCACCGACAGCCAGGTGTCCGGCCCGGTCGCGGTGAGCGGCTCCACCGGGCAGGTCGCCCTGCTCTGGTCGACCGTCGACGGCCCGGCCCACCTGGCGCTCAACACCGGCGGCACCGCCGTCGCCGGCAGCACCGTGCGCGGTCCACTGGACTGCGCGGGCAACACCCCGGCCCCCGGCAACGGCGGCCACGGCAACACCGTGAACGGCCCGAAGGGCGGTCAGTGCGGCGCCCTCTGACGCCGCCCACCCGTTCCTGACCCCGGCCCGTGCGGCCGCCACCGCCCCGACGGCGGCGGCCGCACGGGCCTTCGGCATCCCGGCGCCTCACAGCCCCCAGAACGCGCCGCCCAGCCCCACCGAGCGCAGGTAGCCGGCGGCCGCGGACGGCTCGCGCCGGGTGTACGGCGAGTCGAGCCGGCCCTCGTACCACCGCGCGGCGAGCCGCCACAGGGTGGCCAGGTCGAGGACATCGCCCCGCAGGTTCCCGGTGGCCGCGAGCCAGGCGTCGACGCAGTCGGGGGAGCAGAACAGCCGCTGGTGGGCGCAGGTGTGGACGACGTCGTCCCACATCCGGGCGGCGGGCACCAGGAAGTGCGCCACCTGCCCGCCCTCCGGTGGGGCCTGCCGGGTGACCGTCCAGGCGTGCGCGCGGCCGCAGGCCGGACAGGTGGTGGCGACCAGCGCCGGATCGGCGCCGGGGACGAGGTGGGGCAGCGCGAAGGAGTCCCAGGCGCAGCCGCCGAACCACAGGGTGGCGCCCGCCATCACCGAGAAGCCCAGCGGCACGGCCGAGAACGGGTGGGCCATGACGACGGTGTCGTCCGGGCCGAGCGCGAGGTGCCGGGCCTCGGCGAGCCGGCGCAGGCCCGCGCGGACCTCCGGGGCGGTGGCGCCCAGGTCGGCGGCCAGCCGGTCGTGGCCGGGAGCGCGTCCGGTGGCGGCGAAGGCGCGGTAGACCGCGAGCCTCAGCTGTTCCGTCTCCACTGCGTCAGCCCGCCCGTCCGTCGTGGGCCTCCCGGTGGGCCAGGACCTCGGGCATGTTCTCCTCCGCCCAGTCCTTGATCGCCCGCAGCAGCGGGAGCAGTCCGGCGCCGAGCGGGGTGAGCGCGTAGTCCACCCGGGCCGGCACGGCCGCGGTGACCGTCCGTGTCAGCAGGCCGTCGCGCTCCAGGCCGCGCAGGGTCTGGGTGAGCATCTTCTCGCTGACCCCGGCGAGGCGTCGGCGCAGGTCGCTGTAGCGCTGCGGGCCGTCGGCCAGGGCGTTGACGATCAGGCTGACCCACTTGTCGCCGATCCGGTCCAGCAGCTGCCGGGCGGGGCACTCGGCGAGGTAGGCGTCGTAGTCGGCCCGGGCGGCCGAGCGGCGCTGGGCGGCGGTCGTGGTCGCCATCGGCTCTCCTCTGCGTGCGGTACGCACTCCCGGGTGCGTACTTCCTTGCGGAGAGCAACTCTCCCTAGGTTGGTGGCCGTTGGCAAGCCACGCCGTTCCCAGCGGGCGGCGGCTGATCCCCTGTCGGAAGGAGAGCGCGATGCGCGCCGTGGTCGTCCGCCGGTTCGGCGGTCCCGAGGTCCTGGAGCTGGTCGAGGTGCCCGAGCCCGAGCCCGGACCGGGCCAGCTGCGGGTGCGGGTGGCGGCGGCCGGGGTCAACCCGGTGGACGTGGTGACCCGGGCCGGGGTGCTCGCGGAGGCCGGGCTGATGGCGCCGCGGGAGACCGTGGGGATCGGCTGGGACGTGGCCGGCACGGTGGAGCGAGTCGGACCCGGGGTGAGCGGGTTCGCGGTCGGGGACGCGGTGATCGGGCTGCGCGACCGGCTGGACGTCCCGCTCGGCGGCTACGCCGACGCGCTGGTGCTGGACGCGTCGGCGCTCGCCCCCGCCCCGGAGGGCGTGCCGGCCGTCGAGGCGGCGACCCTGCCGCTCAACGGGCTCACCGCCCTCCAGGCCCTGGACCTGCTGGACCTGCCGCCCGGGGCGACCCTGCTGGTCACCGGCGCGGCGGGCGCGGTCGGCGGCTTCGCCGTGCAGTTGGCGGCGCGGCGCGGGCTGCGGGTGGTCGCGCTGGCCGACCGGCGGGACGCCGAGGTGCTGCGGGCGCTGGGCGCCGAGTGGCACGTGCCGCGCGGCACCGCCGACCCGGCCGCCGAGGTGCGCGCGCTGGTGCCCGGCGGGGTGGACGGCGCCCTGGACGCGGCGCTGCTGGGGGTGGCCGCGCTCGGCGCGGTGCGCAACCGGGGCTCCTTCGTCGCCGTGTCGGCCGGCGCGGCGCCGCTCGGGCTGCGCGGGATCCGGGTCTCCCACGTCTGGGTGGCGGCGGACGGCGCCGCGCTCGCCGGGCTCGCGGCGCTGGCCGCACGCCGGGAACTGGCGCTCCGGGTGGCGGACACCCTGCCGCTGGAGCGGGCCGGGGAGGCGCACCGCCGACTGACCCGGGGCGGTCTGCGCGGGCGGCTCGTCCTGGTGCCCTGAGCACCGCCGACCCGGGCCCTGACCGCCGCCGACCGGGCCCGGAGCCCGCCGGGCGGTCCGCCGCACCATCGCGGCCTGGCATGATCGCAGGATGAACGACCGAATCATCGCCGCCTGCGACGGGGCGGCCAAGGGGAACCCGGGCCCGGCGGCCTGGGCCTACGTGGTGGCCGACGGCACGGGGGCGCCGCAGCGCTGGCAGTCCGGCCCGCTCGGGCACAGCACCAACAACGTGGGCGAGCTCACGGCGCTGGAGCGGCTGCTGGCCGCCACGGACCCCGCCGTCCCGCTGGAGGTCCGGCTGGACAGCACGTACACCCGCGACGCGGTGACGAAGTGGCTGAAGGGCTGGAAGCGCAACGGGTGGAAGACCGCCGCCGGCAAGCCGGTGGCCAACCAGGAGCTGATCCAGCGGATCGACGGGCTGCTGGAGGGGCGGGACGTCGCCTTCGTCTACGTGCCCGCCCACCAGGTGGACGGCGATCCGCTGAACGCGATCGCCGACAAGGCCGCCAGTGACGCCGCCCGCACCCAGGAGGCGGCCGGCGGGACCGCCGCCGACCTGCCCGTCCCTGACCCGGCCGCGAGCGCCCCGGCGCGGAGCCGGCGCGCCCCGGCCGCGTCCGCCGCCAAGCGCCGGACCTCCGGCGGGTCCGGCGGCTCGGGCGGCTCCGGCGGAGCGCCGACGCTCTCCGCCCGCTTCCCCGGGACCTGCCCGTGCTCCCGCCCGTACGCCAAGGGCGACAAGATCACCAAGGTGGGCGGCAGCTGGGGCCACCTGGAGTGCGCGGCCGCGCACTCCTGATCCGCCCGCCCCTCAGGAGGCGTCCGGCCCCCGGCCCGTGCTGCGGGACCGGAGCCAGGCGACGGCGGCCGTCAGGCCGACCGCGCCGCCGACCCCGAGCTTCACGGCGCCCTTGGCGACCAGCCAGCCGAGGCCGGGGGCCGTCCAGCCCAGCCCGTGGAGCACGGCCAACAGCAGCGCGCCGCCGCAGAGCCCGGCCAGCACCGTGACCACCACGGCCGCGCCGACGGGCAGTTCGCGCTCCCCCGTGTCCGGATCGTTCGTCCCCCGAGTGTCCATGGCGCGAGTCTACGGCCGGTCCCGGCCGGGGCGGACACCGCCGATCGGCGGCCGGAGTCAGCGCCGGGAGTGGTGGGTGTCGCCGACATGCTCGCCGGTCTCGTGGTCGGGGAAGCTGACGGCGAGGGTGACCCGGTACTCGTAGACGTCGTCGCGGTGGCCGGGAACCCGCGCCCAGGCCAGGGAGTGCACCTCCGCCTCGGGCGCCTGCCGGCACCAGGCGGCGGCCTCCTCCAGCGCGCGGGCCGCCGACCGCCCCGTGCAGACCACGGCGGTGTACGCGGCCACCGCGAGGTCGCCGCCGCTCCGGCCGTCCCTGGAGGCGGACCGGACGGCGGCCGCCGCCCGGCTCAGGTCACGGGCGAGGTCGTCCACCACCCGGGGCGGCGCGGGCAGGACGGCCGGGGCCTCCGCCACGGTCTCCGGCAGGTTGGTGCTCATCTCTCAGGGCCTCCGTCCCTCGGGCATCCCCTTGGTCGCGCGCCCCGCCCCGTCCCGGGATCCGCATGATCACGGGCCCAGGATGCCGGGCCGCCGTTCCTGGCATGACCACTTTCACCAGAACGTCACCCGTCCGAGGAAGACGCCTTCCCGCGCTCGACACCGGCCCCGACGCACTGATATGGGGACTCCTTCGTATCCGGGCAGGTCAGCTCGGCACGGCCCCGGCGCCGCCGGGAGCCCGGCCGCACGTGCGCGTACCACCCCCGTGCCCCGGACCGCCGTCCCGACCGCCCGGACGCGCCCGTCCCGCGACCGGCCGGCTCCCCTCCCCCGGCCGTGACGGAGCCGTCCAACTCCTGTAGCACAAACGGGAAATACCGGATCGCCAGGCGCCGTAGGATCCTGCCGTGTCGCCGCCCGCCGCACCGGTGGGCGCCATCGGAGGGGGACCCCATGGACCGCAGCTCACCGATCACGTCCGTCCGCCGGTACGGCTGGCTGCCCGCGCTGGCCCTCGCGGCGGTCGCGGTGGCCGGATGCTCCTCCTCGGGCGGCGGCTCGACGGCGGCGGCCTCCTCGCCGGCCGCCGCCCCGACCGCCACCGGCGCCCCGAGCACCCCTGCACCCGCCGCCACCACCGGCACCACCGCCCCCGCGCCCACCACCACCGCGCCGGCCACCGCCGCCCCGGCACCGACCGCCACCACCGGCGGTACGCCCACCGGCGCCGGCAAGCGGCCCGCGGACGCCTGCACCCTGCTGACCTCCCCCCAGGTGATCGCCGCCGTCGGCACCGGCGGGCCGTTCACCGGCACCCGCCCCGACCCGAAGGACGGCAAGCCGGTCTGGGGCTGCACCTGGGGCTCCCGGCAGTCCTACGCCCACATCCGGGAGATGGACCCCGCCCTGTTCACCTCGCTGAAGACCAACCCCGACTTCACGGCGACCCCGATCCCCGGCACCGGCCAGGACGCCTACCTGCTGCGGCGCAAGGACGGCCGCATGCCCGAGGTGAACTTCCTCGCCTCCGACGGCCACGCGTACTCCGTCGAGGTGGTCAAGGACCGCGGCCCGGGCGACGACGTCAACGCCGACGCCGAGGCGGCCGCCGCCACCGGGCTGGCGCTGCTGCTCTCCAAGTCCGTCTGACCGCGAGGCCCGTCCTACCGACAGGCCGGTCCGACCGGCTGCGCCGCCGCCCGGCGCAGCCGGTTCCCCCCGGGGCGTGAACGGGAGGGGCACGGTGGTGCCCGGCGGATGCGGGTGCGGCACGGTCGTTCGCACAATGACGCCACGGCGCCGTTCCCCGTACTCCCCCGACAGCCAAGGCGGATCGCATGAGCCGATCTCACCCACCCGCGCGCCCCACCGGACCGGCCCCGACGCCGGTCTCCCCCCGGCCGCGCCCGGCCCCTCCCCGCGCCGCCCGAAGGGCCCGGACCCCGCGGTCCGCGGCGGCCCTGCTCTCCGGGTTCGCACTGCTCGCCCCGGCCCTCGCCGCCGGCACGCTCGGCGGCGCGGCCCCAGCCCGGGCCGACAATCCGACCGTCTCCCTCAACGGCCTGCGCACCGCCTGGGACGCCGCCGAGGCCGATCTCGCCCCGGCCAAGGTGTCCGCCGCCGACTTCGGCCGCCGCTGGTCGACCGCCGTGGACGGCGCGGTCTACGGCCAACCGCTGGTCGCCGGTTCGACCGTGATCGTCGCCACCGCGACCAACCACGTCTACGGCGTCAACGCGGCCGACGGCCGGATCCTGTGGCAGCGCGCGCTCGGCACCCCGGTGGCCTCCTCCTCCGCCTGCCTCTCCCCCGGCACCGGCATCGTCTCCACCCCGGTCTACGACAAGGCGACCAGGACGGTCTACCTGGTGTCCAAGGAGAGCGAGGGGGGCGCGCACTTCTCCGTGCACGCCCTGGACTCCGGCTCGGGCGCCGAGCGCAGCGGCTGGCCGGTCACCGTCCAGGGCTCGCCGGTGAACAGCCCGGGCGTCCCGTTCAACCCGGCCACCTCCGCCCAGCGGGCCGGACTGCTGCTGCTGGACGGCGCGGTCTACTTCGGGTTCGCCTCGGACTGCGGGATCGGCACGTACGTCGGCACGGTCGCGGGCGTCAACACCGCTACCCGCAAACTCACCCTCTGGTCCACCGAGTCCGGCTCCGCCTCGCAGAACGCGGGCGTCTGGATGAGCGGCGGCGGCCTGGTCTCGGACGGCTCCGGGCGGATCTTCGTGGCGACCGGGAACGGCGCCGGCGAGGGCTCCTCCCCGCTGAAGGGCCCGGGCGAGAGGCCCGGCGGCCACTTCGCCGAGTCCGTCGTCCGGTTGGGCGTCGCCGCCGACGGCAGCCTCGCCCCGAAGGACTTCTTCAGCCCCACCAACAACCGGGAGATGGACCACGGCGACGTGGACCTCGGCTCCGGCGCCCCGGCCGCCCTGCCGTCCGGCTTCGGCACCGCCGCGCACCCGCACCTCATGGTGCAGGTGGGCAAGGACGGCCGGGTCTTCCTGCTCGACCGCGACCGGCTGGGCGGCATGGGCCAGGGGCCGAACGGCACCGACGGCGTCGTCGGCACCACCGGCCCGTTCAAGGGGGTCTGGGGCCACCCGGGCGTCTGGGGCGGCGACGGCGGCTACGTCTACCTGGTCGAGAACTACGGCTCGCTGCGCGCCCTCAAGTACGCGGTGAACAGCGCCGGGAACCCGCAGTTGACGAGCGCCGCGACGAGCACCGAGGGCTTCGGCTACGCCTCCGGCTCCCCCGTCGTCACCTCCAACGGGACGGCCACCGGCTCGGCCCTGGTCTGGGCGATCTACTCCGGCACCGGCCCGGGCGGCCAGAACGGCGAACTGCGGGTCTACGACGCGCTTCCGGTCAACGGCACGCTCAAACTGCGGCGCAGCTTCCCGCTCGGCACGGTGACCAGGTTCTCGGTGCCCGCGACCGACGGCGGGCGGGTGTTCGTCGGCACCAAGGACGGCCATCTGCTGGCGTTCGGCCGCTCCGCCTGAGCCACGGCACCAGGCCCGCCCCGGCTCCGGGGCGGGCCTGCGCGGTCCGTACCGATACGGCCCGGCGGGCTACCGCTGGACGCTGAACGCCAGGATGGAGCCGGGGTTCTCCAGCTCCGTGGTCGGGGCTCCCGTGTCCACGTCGCGGACCGGGCCGGCGCTGTCGGTCGCCACGTAGACCGTCCTGCCGTCGGGGGACAGGGCGATGGCCCGGTAGCGGTTCTGGGTGGTCCAGATGCGCTCGGGTTCTCCCGCGGCGCCGCCGTCGGGCGCCACCTTGAGCCGGAAGACGCTGCCGTCCTTGAGCGTGGTGAGGAGCAGGGAGTCCTTCCAACCGGGTACGCCGTCCTTGGCGTAGTAGGTGAGGCTGGAGGGCGCCACCGTCGGATAACAGATGAAGTACAGCCCGCCTTCGGCGCACTTCGGGTCCCGGAAGTTGAAACCGCTGTCGACCGTGGTGCCGATGGTGCTGATCGGCGGGACGAACGCGCCGTTCCAGTCGGTCTCCTTCTGCTGCGGCACCGTCGGCGGGACGTCGATGTCGTCGTAGGTGAGGTCGGTGCAGGGCGTGGGCGCCGACGCCGACCAGTTCGCGTACGTGTACGCCCTGTCGTCGCGCCAGCCGACCACGTACGGCCAGCCGTAGTTGTTGCCCGGCTTGATGATGTTGACCTCGTCGTCGGTCTTCGGGCCTTGGTCCGACTGGTAGAGCGTGCCGTTCGGGGCGAAGTCCAGGCCCTGGCTGTTGCGGTGGCCGTACGAGATGACGTGGCTGCGCACGCCGCCGATGGCCGGGTTGTCGTCGGGGACGGACCCGTCGGGGTTGATCCGCAGGATCTTGCCCTGGTACGGGCCGAACCAGGCCTGCTGGTCCACCTCCTCCTGGGTGGGCAGGCGCTGGGCCCAGTTCGGGTTGCAGAAGTGCGCCAGCTGGTTGGCGCCCTGGTCCCCGACGGTGTAGTACAGCTTGCCGTCGCGGCCGATCCGCAGGCGGGCCGACTGGTGGTCGGTGCCGGAGGGCAGCCCGGTCAGGATCTCCTGCGGGCTGCTGAGGGTGTGGTCGTCGCAGTCGAGCGTGTAACGGACGATCTTCAGCCGTCTGGTCTCGCCGGTGACCTCGGCGGGGGTGTCGGTCATGTAGGTGTACGACACGTAGACGTAGGTCTCGCCGTCGGGTCCGTCGGCGCCCCGGTGGGAATCCGGTTGCTGGAAGGCCAGGCCCAGCACGCCGTCCTGGCCGGCCTCGGTGTGGTGCGCCTCGTTCGCCAGGTCCAGCACGGTCGTCGTCTCACCGGTGTCCGGGTCGATCCGAGTGACCTTCAGACCGCTCTTCTCGGTGGACCACAGCTGTCCGTCGGGGCCCCACAGAAGCTCGTAGGGGTCGCCCAGACCGGTCGCGAGCACGCTCTTCGTGAACTCGGGACCGGACGCGGGCGCGGAGGGACCGGTCGGACCACCCGCCGTCGCCGGGACGCTCGTGGCCAGCGTGACGCCCAGCGCCAGCGCGGAGACCGCGACGAGTGCGGTGGATGGATACTTCACGGCAGTTGCCTTTCGATCGGGGACGTTTGTCCCGTTGCGAGTGAAATCTCTGGCACCCCCGCGCCCACTGCCAGCTCAGCGCAGCCGAACGGGCCCAGCGCCCCCGGAACGGCCCCACCCGCTGCGCCGGACAATCGACGACGGCGCCACCCGGCACACCGGGCGCGGGCCCACTCGACACGCCGCGGTCCGGGCGGCACACTCGCACCGGTCCTCCCGCCGTGGACCCGTCGCCCCTCGCATCACCCGTTCGAGCGCGATTGTCACGCGATCGCGCGGGTTGGACCGGCGGGCGGACCCGGCGGCTCGTAGCGTCCTGTTCCAAGGGCTACCCCGCCCCGAACCCCACTTCACCGAGGAGGGCAACTCCCATGAAGTCCACGCTCGCTTCCAAGCTCCCCGCCGCCACCACCGGCGCCGCGCCGACCGCTCCGGCGGCCCCGGCCAAGCCCGTCTGGTCCGCCCCCGCGGTGGAGTGCCACCGCACCGGCGCCGAGGTCACCGCGTACGCCGCGCGGACCACTCGGTGACCCACACCCCCACCACCGCGTCGACCCGCGAGGAGTTCGCGGCCAGGCTGTACGGCCTGCGGGGACGGTACTGGGACACCCATCCGTTCCATCTGCGCCTGCACTCCGGCGGCTGCACGCCGCCGGAGCTGCGGCGCTGGGTCGCCAACCGCTGGTACTACCAGCTGGTCCTGACCCGGAAGAACGCCGCGATCATCGCCAACTGCCCGCTGCCGGAGGTCCGCCGGGAGTGGACGCGGCGGCTCGGCTACCAGGACGGCCCGCACGAGGGCGCGGGCGGGCTGGCCGACTGGCTGGTGCTCGCCGAGGCCGTCGGCCTGGACCGGGCCGAGGTGCTGGACGAGCGGCACGTGGCGCGCGGCGTGCGCTTCGCCGTCGACGGCTACCTGCACTTCTGCCGGACCCGGACGTGGACCGAGGGCGTGGCCGCGGCGCTGACCGAGATGTTCTCGCCCGACCACATGGCCGAGCGGGTGATCGCCTGGCGGAAGCACTACCCGTGGATCGACCCGGCCGGCTACGCCTACTTCGAGCACCGGATCCCCGACGCCCGCCGGGACAGCGCGCAGACCCTGGACGTGGTGCTGGACCACTGCGTGACGGCCGAGCAGCAGCGGGACGCCGTGGACGCGCTCGCCTTCAAGTGCGAGGTGCTGCGCGCCATGCTGGACGCCGTCGACTACGGGCCGGAGACCGCCGCCACGGCGGGCACCGCCGCGCCGGCGGACCTCGCGGTGCCCGCCGGGACCGCCCGGTGAACGCCGCGCCCGCCGCCGCGGCCCCCGGGCTGCGGCGCGGGGTGCGGCTGGTCGACGACCCGGTCCGCCACCAGGCCGCCCTGCTCTACCCGGAGGGCGTGCTGCTGCTCAACACGACCGCCGCCGCCGTGCTGCGGCACTGCGACGGGCGGCGCGACGCCGACCGGATCACCGCCCGGCTCGCCGAGGAGTACGAGGGCGTCGACGCCGGCCAGGTACTGGCGCTGCTGACCGACCTCGCCGACCGCCGGCTGCTCACCCTCGACGGCACCGGCGCGCCGGCCGAGCCCCACCCGGCGGCCGGACTGCCCGGCGCCGCCGCCGGCCGTCGGGCGCCCGCCCCGCTCGGGCTGGTCGCCGAACTCACCCACCGCTGCCCGCTGCAGTGCACCTACTGCGCAA
The DNA here is from genome assembly GCF_042799475.1 of Kitasatospora sp. NPDC057692. Classification (NCBI taxonomy): domain Bacteria; kingdom Bacillati; phylum Actinomycetota; class Actinomycetes; order Kitasatosporales; family Streptomycetaceae; genus Kitasatospora; species Kitasatospora sp. NPDC057692. The sequence goes on from NZ_JBHVIV010000005.1 coordinate 96,950, forward strand.
ACCCGGTCGAACTCACGCGGCAACGGGACGAGTTGGACACCGGGCAATGGCTGCGGGTGCTCGACCAGGCGCGCGGGCTGGGCGTGCTGCAGATCCACCTCACCGGTGGCGAACCCCTCCTCCGCCGCGATCTGGCCGCCATCGTCGCGCACGCCCGCGGACTCGGCCTCTACACCAATCTGATCACCAGCGGACTGCCGCTGGACGCCGCCCGCGCCGCCGAACTCGCCGCGGCGGGCCTGGACCACGTCCAGCTCTCCGTCCAGGACGCCGATCCGCGGCGGGCCGACGCCGTCGCCGGGCTCACCCGGCTGACCGGCCCCACCGGCCACGAGCGCAAGCTCGCCGCGGCCGCCCTGCTCACCGGCGCCGGACTGCCGCTCACCGTCAACGCGGTGCTGCACCGCGGCAACCTCGCCCGCCTCGGCGCCATCGCCGACCTCGCCGTCGACCTCGGGGCCGACCGGGTCGAGCTCGCGCACACCCAGTTCTACGGCTGGGCCCGGGTCAACCGGGCCCACCTCGCCCCGGACGACGAGCAGGTCCGCCGGGCCGAACGCGACGTCGCCGAGGCCCGGGCACGGCACGGCGACCGGATCGAGATCACCCACGTGATCGCCGACCACCACGGCGGCACCGCGAAGCCGTGCATGAACGGCTGGGGCCGCGAACAGCTCGTCGTCGCCCCGGACGGCGCCGTGCTGCCCTGCCTGGCAGCCGCCCAACTGCCGGGCCTGACGGTGCCGAACGCGGTGACCGACGGCCTGGCGGCGAGCTGGCACGACTCGCCCGCCTTCAACCGCTACCGCGGCACCGACTGGATGCCGGAGCCCTGCCGCAGCTGCGAGCTGCGCGAACAGGACCACGGCGGCTGCCGCTGCCAGGCCTTCCAGTTCACCGGCGACCCGGACGTCACCGACCCCGCCTGCCGGTTCTCCCCGCACCACCACCTGGTGCGGGCGCAGCCACCGCAGGCCTCACCGCGGCCGGTGCCGCGCCGGTTCACCGCGGCCGTGCCGCCCGCCCCCGACCCGGCCTGAGGAGCACCCGCTGAAGATCCGGATCCTCGGCACCGCCGCCGGCGGCGGCCTGCCCCAGTGGAACTGCGGCTGCGAAGGCTGCGCCACCGCCCGGCGCACCGGCGCCGTCCGCAGCCAGGACTGTCTGGCGGTCAGCGCCGACGGCTCCGCCTGGTACCTGGTCAACGCCTCCCCCGACCTGCGCTCCCAACTGCTCGCCGCCCCCGAGCTGGCGCCCCCGCCGGGCACCCGGGCCACCCCGCTGCGCGGCGTCCTGCTCACCAGCGGCGAACTCGACCACACCCTGGGCCTGGTGACCCTGCGGGAGGCGGCCGAGCTGTCCGTGCACGCCACCGCCCCGGTCCGCACCGCGCTCCACGAGGCGTTCCCGGTCGGCCCGCTGCTGGCCCCCTACACCAAGGCGCGCTGGCACACCGTCGCCGCGGGGCGGCCGGTCGAACTGGCCGGCGGCCTCGTCGCCGAGCCGCTGGCGCTCGGCGGCAAGCGCCCCCGGTACGCCGCCGACCCGGCCGGCCTCCCGGCGGGCGACCCGGCCGCGGAGCGGGCGGACTGGGTGGTCGGCTACCGCTTCACCGACGCGGGCGGCCGGGCCCGCGCCGTCTACGCGCCCGGCCTCGCCGCCTGGACGCCCGCCCTCGACCAGGCGGTGGCCGACGCCGACGTGGTGATCCTGGACGGCACCTTCGCCACCGACGACGAACTCGCCGAACGCACCGGCGGCGCCCGCACCTCCCGCGGCATGGGCCACCTGGCGGTCGCCGACTCGCTCCCCCACCTGGCCCGGCGGCCGGGACCGCGCTACCTCTACACCCACCTCAACAACACCAACCCGCTGGCCCACCGGGGTTCGCCGGAGGCCGCCGCCCTGGCCCCGGCCCTGGCGGCGGCGGGCGCGGCCGTCGCCGAGGACGGGACGCTGCTCGACCTGTGACGCCCGCCGGCCCGGTCGGCCGGCCGACCGGGCAACGACCGGCCGCCCGATCGCGCCCACCCGGACCGCCCCACCGTCCGTTCACCCAACGGTGGCGCCCGGTATCGCCGCAGGCCACCGAGGCCCTGTCAGATCGTCGTGATACTAATCATTCCGGTAACGAGAAACTGTCATGCACCGGCAGGCACGATGGTGACAGCCCGTCCGTTCCCCGAGGGACCGGACGGTGACGGGAGGGGCACGGCATGGTGAGCAGGAACAGCGAGGCCACGCGGGACGAGGGGAAGCCCGCCGGCGCCGGCGGACAGCGGGCGGGCCGCACGGCCGGCCGCCGGCTGCGGCTCGGCAAGCGGATCACCGGGATGCTGGCGGTGTTCACCGCGCTGGCCGCCCTGACCGGCTCCCAGAACGGCCTCGGCTTCTCCCCGGTCGCCGCGGCGGGCCCGCTGGACACCCCGTCCGGCTCGGCCGGTGCGGTCACGGGCGCCCCGGCCCCCGGCGCCTCGCCCTTCGCCCCCACCGGCACCCCGGGCACCCCCGGCACCGCGCCGGTCGACGGCGGCGGCACGCTGCCGCTGCTCCAGCCGCCGCTGGCCCCGCTCACCTCGCCCTTCGCCGACCCGCTGCGCACCGGGCCCGCCCTGCCCGAGACGGTCTTCGCCGCCTACCGCAAGGCCGCGGCGGCGCTCGCGCTGCGCTCGCCCGGCTGCCACCTGCCCTGGCAGCTGCTCGCCGCGATCGGCGAGGTCGAGTCCGGCCAGGCCGGCCGGGGCGCGGTCGACGCCGCCGGGACGACGTTCCGCCCGATCCTCGGCCCGGTGCTGAACGGCGCCGGCTTCGCGGCGATCGCCGACACCGACGGCGGCCGCTTCGACGGCGACGCCCGCTGGGACCGGGCGGTCGGACCGATGCAGTTCATCCCCTCCACCTGGGCCTCCTGGGGCGTGGACGCCAACGGGGACGGCAAGGCCGACCCGAACAACATCTTCGACGCCGCCGAGGCGGCCGGCCGCTACCTCTGCGCGGGCGGCCGCGACCTGTCCGACCAGGCCCAGCTGGACCGGGCGGTGCTCGGCTACAACCACTCCAACGAGTACCTGCGCACCGTCCGGAACTGGATGGCCCACTTCGGCAGCGGCAGCCCGGTCACCACCCCGAACCGCCCGGGCACCCCGAGCCCGCTCGCCCCGCTGCTCCCCGTCGCCCCGCCGAGCCCGCTCGCCCCGGTCACGCCGGGCCCGGTCACCACGACGCCCTCCGGGACCCCGTCCACGACGCCCGTGACGCCCACCGGCGCCCCGTCGCCGAGCGCCACCCCGACCGGCTCGTCCTCGCCCTCCCCGTCCGGGAGCGCCACGCCGGAGCAGCCGATCACCACCCCGCCGACGACGCCCGGCACCACGCCGTCCGGCGGCCCGAGCCCCAGCGCGACCGCCACCCCGACCGGTACGCCCGGCACCACGCCGAGCGCGACGCCGACCGGCACCCCGTCCGGGACCCCGTCGACGACGCCCACCGGTACCCCGAGCGCGACGCCGACGCCGACGGCGACGCCCACGGCCACGCCCACCGACTGCGCCACGCCGACGGGCACCCCGACGGCGAGCGCCAGCCCCTCCGCGAGCGCCACCCCGTCGGCCACGCCGAGCGCGACGGCCACCCCGACCGGCCCCGGCTGCCCCACGCCGACCGCCACCCCGACCGCCCCGGCGACCACCCCGGCGGCCGCTCCGTCCGGCAGCGCCACCCCGAGCGCCGCGCTCTCCCCCTCGGCCGCCGCCCCCTCGGCCCACTGACCCGCGGCAGCCGAACCCGTACGACGACATCGGCCCGTCTCCCGGACGTCCGGGAGGCGGGCCGACGCACGCGGGCGACCGTCCGTCAGTCGCCCTCCGACTCGTCGTCCTCGTCCTCGCCGTAGACGATCCCGGCCGCGCGGTCGCGCTGCTCCTGCACCCGCAGCGGCACGTCCGGGTCCCAGTCCGAGGTGCGGGGCAGCTCCGGCCCGTCCGGCCCGAGGCGGACCACCGGTTCGACCCGGACCAGCCGGAAGCGGCGCCCGGCCGCCCGCACCTCGTCGGCCCGCTCGGCGTCCAGCCGGTCGGCGGCCTCCGCGTACCGGGCCAGCTCCTCCTCGCCGAGGCCCGGATCCAGACGGGGGGCGAACTCGCGCAGGTAGGCGGCCAGGCTGTCCCGGGCGCCCTGCGGGGTCTCGCAGGCGCCGGTCATCGGCCCCCAGCTGCCGTCCCGGTACTCGGCGACGGCGCAGTGGGCCGGCAGGACCATCACATTGGGATAGAGGTGCGAGGCGAGCCGGGCCTCGGCCCGGACGTCCTCCGGGATGAACCGGCCGGTCGGCACCAGCGCCGTCATGTCCAGTCGCAGGATCCCGTCGACCAGGGTGACCCCGGCCGCCGGGTCGATCACGAAGCCGTCCACCCGGGAGGGCAGCCGGTGCCCCTCGCCGACGGCCGCCGGGTCCGGGTCGGTGGGCCGGGGCGGCTCGATGCCGTCCGGGCCCGAGCGCAGCACCTGCTCGGCGCGGAAGACGCGGTAGTCCCGGCCGGCCACCGAGATCTCGTCGAGCGCCTCCCACTCCATCCGCTCGTACGCCTCGGTGTAGGAGGCCCGCTCCTCGGCGGTGAGGGTCCAGGGGGCGGCCAGCCTGGTACCGGGTTCGGCCAGGGCCCAGGCCCGGAAGGTGTGGCCCAGGTCGTCCCGGGCCCCCTGCGGGGTGGTGGCGTGGAAGTGGAGGATCCTCCAGGCGCCCGTCCCGGTGCGCTCCAGGCTGCCGAAGACGGGCGGCATCATCATGAGGTTCGGGTACTTCTCGCGGGATGCCCAGGCCTCCAGGCCGGCCACCGCGGCGACCGGGTCGTCGGTGTGGGTGACCCGGATCGTGAGGTGCTCGGGTAGCTGCACGGCGTCATCGTCCATGCGGCCAGTGGTAGCGGACGCGCGGAGAGCGCCGCAGGGTTATCACGGAACTCCACCCGACCGGGCACGCCCGGCTCCCGGCGCGCTCGCGGAGCGCGCCGGCGGGCCCGTCCCGGAGGCGCCGGGAGGGGTCGGACGGACCGGCCGGCCGGTGTGGCGGGCGGCCGGCCGGTCCGCCCGGTCAGAGGTGCTTGACGAGCTCCGGCATGAGGTCCTGGAAGGTGCGCCCGCTGGCCGGCTGCCCGATCGCGGTCATCTGCCAGCCGCCCGCGCTGCGCTGCACCTTGGCCATGATCTGCGCGGTGTACGCACCGCCGCCGGTGAGCGTGTAGCGGGCCAGCTCGGTACCGGTCTGGGTGTCGACCAGCCGGCAGAAGGCGTTCTCGACCTCCTGGAAGGTCTGGCCGGTGAACGAGTTGACGGTGAAGAGGATCTGGTCCACCTCGGCGGGCACGGCCGTGAGGTCGACGGTGATGGTCTCGTCGTCGGTCGCGTCCCCTGCGCCGCCGGTCAGGTTGTCGCCGCTGTGCCGCACCGAGCCGTCGTTGCTGGTGAGGTGCTGGAAGAAGACCACGTCGACCGGCTTGCCCGCCGCGAACAGCACGGCCGAGGCGTCCAGGTCGATGTCCTGGCCGGCGAACAGCTTCGCCAGGAAGCCCTTCTTCTGCGCGGCCCGCCAGCCGAGGCCCATCCGCACCACGCCCAGTCGGCCTCCCCCCGGCTTCTCCAGGCTCAGCTTCTGCCCCTTCGCCAGCGAAACGCTCATCGCGCCCTCCTCGTTGCTCGCCTGCGCCTCGAATCTACAGCACTGTAGATCTTTTCCGCGCCCCGCGTACGCCCTCGTCCCGGGACAGCTGCATACCCCGCCCGCGCCCGGCGGAAGCAGGTGGTGCCGCACCGTCCGCCGACGGCACGGCACCACCGGCGATCCGGACGGCTACCAGGTCCAGCGCTGGTCGGCGAAGTACTTGTCGCAGCCGCCCACCACCGCGCCGTTCCCGGGCTCGCCGCCCCGGACGATCATGCAGCGCAGGCTGTAGTAGTTCTTCAGCTGGTAGCCGCCCATCTGCAGCGAGACGGCCCACCAGAGCTGGTCGTCGTAGTCCGCGCAGTCGGTGGAGACCACCGGCGACTCCCCGGTGACGCCGCGCGCGACCAGGCACTTCCCGCTGTGGAAGTTCCTGATCCGGAAGGCGTTGTCCTTCCCGTAGACCTTGTCGAAGATCCAGTACTGGTCGTCGAATCCGCCGCAGTCGAACTGGAAGGCCTGGCTGTTGTTGCTGTAGCCCTGGAGCACCAGACACCTTCCGCTGTTCACGTTCTGGAGCCTCGACCCCTGGCCGGGGTCGGCGAGCACCCCGTCCGGCACGGCCGGCGCACCGGCCCGGGCGGCGGGAGCGCCCGCCGGGGCCGCACCGGCGGCCGAGGCGCTCCCCGTGACGCCGACCAGGGCCGAGGCCGCCAGCGCGACCGCGGTGACGGAGCCGGCGACGAAACGAACCGGCCTGCGCATGGTTCCCTGCATGAGCAATCCCCTCCGGTTGTCGGAATTCCGACCGATGACGGGCGCTCGGCGCACCCGTCGGATCGAACACTAACCGTTCGGGAATTCGCCTTCAACGGTGCCGGAAATGACGCCCCGTGGTGCATCGCCTTCATATCGACCGGTATTCACGGATCCTCCCGAATGGGGGAATTGGTCCGGACCCGCAGGCCCCCCGGTCAGGCGGCGCGCTCCAGGCGGACCAGGGCGTCGACCGCCTCCGCCCCCTCGCCCACCGGGCGGCGGACCCGTTCGGCACGGACGGTGCGCAGTCCCGTGCCGGCCAGGTCGGCGAGGACGTCCTCGGGGGTGAAGAGCACCGCGGGGTCCTGAGGGCCGCCGACCCCCTCGGTCAGGTTGGTGGAGTCGTGGCCGACCACCAGCAGGGTGCCGCCCGGCGCTAGGACCCCCGCGCCCCGGCGCAGCGCGGCCCGGCGGTCCTCGGCGGGGAGCTGCAGGTAGGCGACCAGGACCAGGTCGTAGCGCTCGGGCGGGGCCTCGAAGGCGCGGGCGTCGCCGTGCCGCCAGGTGAGGCGGTCGGCGACCTCGTCGGGAAGGGCGGCGGTGAGCCGTTCGGCGCGGCCGAGGGCGACGGTGGAGAAGTCCAGGCCGGTGACCTCCCAGCCGAGGCCGGCCAGCCACATGCTGTTGCGGCCCTCCCCGGCGGCGAGGTCCAGGGCCCGCCCGGGGGCGAGCCCCGCCAGTTCGCGGACCACCCAGCGGTTGGGTTCGGTGCCCCAGACCAGCTCGCTGGCGGCGTAGCGGTCGTCCCAGGCGCGGCTGTCCATGACCCGTTCTCCGTTCGACGCGGGACCTCTCGGGAGGCCACCGTACCGGGCCCGGGCCCGTCCCACCGGTCGTGCGGCCGCCGACGGTCCGCCCACCGGACACCCTTGACGGCGAATATTGGTCCAGTCCAATCTGTGATGTCGTGACCGCGACGGCCCCCGGGCCGGACGGGTCCACGCTCCCGCACGCCCTGCCGCATCCTGCCCTGCCGCACGTGTTCACCAGACCGCGCGCCCCCACAGCGCCCGGTCCGGCTCCCCCCGGCCCATCCCGGGCCGCCGCACCGCCGGAACCCCCACTCCTCCGGAGGACCATCGCATGCACGACCGTGTCATGTCCGCGCGCCCCGCTGAGCGCCGGGCCGTCGCCCCGCGCCGCCGGGCGCTCGCGCTCGCCCTGGCCGCCACCCTCAGCACCGGCGGCGCCGCCCTCGCCCTCTCCCTCGACACCGCCTCCGCCGCCGCCGTCAACCTGCTCGCCAACGGCGACCTGGAGACCGGCACCCTGGCCGGCTGGGCCTGCGCCAACGGATCGGTCGTCACGACCCCGGTGCACGGCGGCACTTACGCGCTCAACGGCGCCGCCTCGGCGTCCGACACCGCGCAGTGCCAGCAGACCGTCACCGTGCAGCCGAACACCACCTACACCCTGGCCGCCTGGGTGCGCGGCAGCTACGTCTACCTGAGCGCGACCGGGACCGGCGTCAACGCCCAGACCTGGGCGCCCAACGCGACCGGCTGGACCCAGCTGAGCACCACCTTCACCACGGGCGCGGCCACCACCTCGGTGACCGTCGCCACGCACGGCTGGTACGGCACCGGCGCGTACCAGGCCGACGACCTCAGCCTGACCGGCCCGGCGGGCCCGACCGGCACGGCCAGCCCGACGGCGACCACCAGCCCCACCGCCACGAGCAGCCCGACGGCCACCAACAGCCCGACCGCGACGAACAGCCCCACCGCGACCAACAGCCCGACCGCCACCAACAGCCCCACGGCTACCAACAGTCCGACCGCGACGCCCACCGCCACCTCGACCGGCACCGGCCCCGCCGGGGACGGCAAGGTCACCACCCCGAGCGGCGTCACCGTCTCCAAGGTCACCCACAACGCCGTGGTCCTCACCTGGCAGCCGTCCACCGCGACCGCCGGCGACGCCCCGGTCGCCTACAAGGTGTACGCGGGCAACCAGCTGGTCGCCACCTCGATGGGCACCTCGGTGGCGGTCAGCTCGCTGCTGCCGACCCGCGGCTACACCTTCACCGTCCAGGGCTACTCCGGCAGCCACGCCTCGGCCCAGTCCGCCCCGGTGAGCACCACCACGGCCGCGGCGCCCGCCAACAGCCCGTTCCGCGCGGCCTACTTCGACCAGTGGGGCGTCTACGAGAACGCGTACCACGCGAAGAACGTCGACACCAGCGGCTCGGCCGGCAAGCTGGACGTCCTCCAGTACGCCTTCGCCAACATCCACCCGACCAACCTGACCTGCTTCCAGGCGGTCAAGGCCTCGGACTCGGGCAACGAGAACAACCCGAACGCCGGTGACGGCGCCGGCGACGCCTACGCGGACTACCAGGCCGACTACAACGGCACGGCCAGCGTGGACGGCACCGCCGACACCTGGGAGCAGCCGCTCAAGGGCAACTTCAACCAGCTGCGCCAGCTGAAGGCCAAGTACCCGAACCTGCGGATCGCCATCTCCATCGGCGGCTGGACGTACTCCAAGTACTTCTCCGACGCGGCCGCGACCGACGCCTCCCGCAAGAAGTTCGTCTCCTCCTGCGTCGACATGTTCCTCAAGGGCAACCTGCCCACCAACGTGGCCGGCGACCCGGCGGGCGGCGCCGCGGCGGCGGCCGGGCTCTTCGACGGCATCGACCTCGACTGGGAGTACCCCGGCTCGGCCGGCGGCCACACCGGCAACCACTACTCCCCCGCCGACAAGCAGAACTTCACCCTGCTGCTGAAGGAGTTCCGCACCCAGCTGGACGCCCTCGGCAACGCCCAGGGCAAGAAGTTCCTGCTGACTGCGGCGCTGCCCAGCGGCCAGGACAAGATCGCACAGCTGGAGACCGACAAGATCGGCGCCTACCTGGACTACGCCGACGTCATGACCTACGACATGCACGGCGCGTGGGACGCCAAGGGCCCGACGAACCACCAGGACCCGCTGCACGACAGCCCGGCCGACCCGACCACGCCGATCACCCCGGGCAACCGGAAGTACAACATCGACACCACGCTGGCCGCGTACACCACCGGCCTGCCGGAGTACGGCATCGCGGGCGGCTTCCCGGCCAACAAGATCGTGCTGGGCGTGCCCTTCTACTGGCGGGGCTGGACCGGCGTGCCGGCCGGCAACAACTTCGGCCTCTACCAGAGCGCGACCGGCCCGACCCCGGCCAAGCCGCTGAGCGCGGAGGCCGGCCTGGCCGCCTGGAAGGAGCTCAACCCGGCCGCCGCCAACATCCACTGGGACCCGGTGACCGAGTCCTCCTGGGTCTACGACGGCACCAACTTCTGGACCGGTGACACCCCGCAGGCCGTCCAGGCCCGCGGCGCCTACGCGAAGAGCAAGGGCCTGGCCGGGATGTTCGCCTTCTCCCTGGAGAACGACGACGCCTCCGGCACCATGCTCAACGCGATGAGCGGCAGCCTGAACTGACGCTCCGCGTCAACGGTCCCTGCGGGGCCGGCCGGTGGTGGTGCACCGGCCGGCCCCCGGGGCTTCGCGGCCTCGCTCGGGTACCGGTGTGCCGGCCTCAGCGCTCCGGCACCGGGTCGACGCCGCCGCCGCGCCGGGCCGCCCCGGGGCGGCAGCGCAGCAGCCGGCCCGCCGTCAGCCGGGCACCGCGCAGCGCGCCGTGCCGGTGCAGCGCCTGGACGGCGTAGGTCGAGCAGGTCGGGGTGTACGGGCAGCAGGCCGGGCGCTGCGGGCTGATCTCGGTGCGGTAGTGCCGCACCGCGCCGTACAGCACCCCGGCGGCCAGGCCCCGCGGCGGGGGCGCGGCGGGGTCCGTACCGTGCGCCGCCCGCCGTCCGCGGCCGCCGGTGAGGGCGAACCGGACGCCGGCGGCCATCATCACCGGGAACAGGGCGATGAGGCAGGGGCCGTCGCACCCGCCGCCCCCACCGCCGCAACCGCCGCCGCCACCGCCCCCGCTGCAACCGGAGGGGAGGCAGTCATCCAGTTCGTTCTCCTTCTTCCGCTCCCCGTGCCGGCGCAGGTACGCCTTCCACTCCTGCTGCTGGCGCTTGCGCCGACGGCGTTCCTCGGCCGGCAGCCACCACCAGGCGCGTCCGGGGCGCTGGGTCGTCGGGAACGGTTCGCCCTGGGCGGGCTGTTGATGGGACAACGCTGGCGGTTCCTCTCGGCGCGGGCACGCCGGGGCCGACCCCCAACGGCTCGCTCAGACTATCGAAGGCCGCGGGCGCGGGGGTCGGCCGGCCGGAGAACCGGCGACGCCGCTCAGCCGCTCCCGCCGCCCAGGTGCGGGAACAGGTCGGTGAACGTCTGGGTGGTGACCGAGACGCTGCGGCCGAACGGATCGTCGAAGTCCCAGATCAGGAACAGCAGGAAGGCGATCAGCGCGCTGAACGCGCCGGCCAGCAGCAACTCCCGGGTGGAGCGCCGGATCTGCAGGGCGAACACCATGCCCACCGTCACCACCGCGCCCACGATCAGGCCGAACCAGACCACGCCGGGCATGGTCGGTCCGGCGTTCTGACCGCGCGCGTTGCGGGCGTCGTCGGCGACGCTGATCCGGTCCATGATCGGCTGATAGGCCTGGGCCTCCAGGTCGGAGGCCGGGGCACGGGTCGCGACGTCGGTGCGCAGCTTCTCCAGCAACTCGGTGCCCCGCTCCGAGAGCTCGCCGTTCTCGCGCATGTACGTCCACTCCACGTCCACCACGTAGGAGACGTAGGCGTCGACGTCGTCGCGGATCCTGTCGCGGAACTCCACCGGGTAGACCTGGGCGCGCTCGCTCACCTCGTGCAGCGACTGCGCCTCGCGGAAGACGTCGTCCTGCGCCACGCCGCGCGCCTCCCAGACGCCGGCGATGGCGAGGCCGAGCACGATCGCGTAGACCACGCCGATCATCATCGTCATGTACTCGATGACGTCGGGCGTCTCGTCGGTGTCCTCGTCCTCACCGGCGCGGCGGTGCCTCAGCAGCACCACCGCCACCACGACGGCACCGGCCGCCAGCATGGCGATGGCCAGCGCCAACCACTCGGACATGGGAACTCCTTTCTCGGTCGGGGATCGACAGGGTCGATCGGAAGCAGTCGGGACCGGTCGTCGGGCCGGGTACGGTCCGACGACCGGGAAGCGAAGGGGGAAGGGAATCCGAAGGGGAGGCGGCGTCAGGAGCCGCTGGAACCACCAGAACCACCGGAGCCGCCGGAACCGCGGGAGCCGCCGCCACCACCACCGCGGCCGGCCCGGCCACGGGGGCGCAGGGCCGCCGCCGCGAGGACAGCGGGCACGGTGACCACCAGCATGGTCCTGGTCGTCGCGCCGCCGTGGTGCCGCTCGGGCGCCTCGACGGGCGGCGGGGCCGGCGGGACGGGCCGCAGCGTCACGGCCGACCGCACCGGGCTGGGCACCGGGGGCGCCGGGGTGGGCGGCGGCGGAGTCGGCGCGGGCGGTTCGGGCGCGGGCGGCGGGGGCGGGACCACCGGCGCGGGCGGCGGGGTCGCCGGTCTCGGCGTGGGGGTGGGAGCGGGGGCCGGCGGCCGGGGCGACGCGGGCGGCGGAGTGGGCCTCGGCGTCGGGGCGGGCGGGGCCGGCGGGACGGGCTGCACCGGAGCCCGGCTCGGCGTCGGGGTGGGCACCGGGGTGGGCACCGGCGTGACGGTCGGCGTCGGCGTCGGCGTCGCGCCGGGGGCCGGTGTCGGGGTGGCCGTGGGCGTCGGCGTGGGGGTCGGCGTCGGCGTGGCGGTCGGCTTCGGACTCGGCGACGGCGACGGCGACGGCGACGGACAGGGGTGGTGGTGCGTCGGCCTCGGCGGCCAGGGCCTGGTGGGCCACGGCTTCGGGGTCGGCGTCGGGTGCGGGTGGTGCAGGAGCCCGGAAATGTCGACGCTCACGCCGACCTCGACGTCCACGTCCACCTCGACGTCCACCTCCCCCCGGTCCACCCCGACCGCGACGTCCGTCCTCGTGGTGACACAGGTCTCGACGACCGGTCCGTGCGGCCACCCCCCGCCGTGCTGCGCCGCCGTCGGACGCGCGGCGGCGGAGCCGCTCACCAGCGCGCAGAGCGCGGCCACCCCGGCGGCCGCGCCGGCCAGCCGGATCCGCCGCGCACGGGAGCCGCCGGAGGCACCGGGCCCGGCGGCGTCGGCTGCCGGGCCCCGGTCCGCGGTCACGACGGCCCGTCCATCGGTATCCGCCGGGGCGGCTGGGGCTGCGGCATGGCTCCGTGCACCTCTCGCGTCGTCAGGAGGTCGGCCGCGCCGGGCGGGGGCCGACACCGGACGGCCCGCCGCAGGGGCGGGCCGTCCGGCATCCGGTGAAACGATCATGCGGTGGACCGGGTTACGCCCGGCCCGGGGCGGGCCCTCCGGGGACGGCCCGCCCGAGCTGCGCCTCAGCGGCGCCCGTGCGCGATCTCGACGTTCTCCAGCACACCGACCGCGTCCGGAACCAGGATCGCGGCGGAGTAGTAGGCACTCACAAGGTAGGAGATGATCGCCTTCTCGTCGATGCCCATGAACCGGACCGACAGGCTCGGCTGGTACTCGTCCGGAATGCCGGTCTGGTGCAGGCCGATGACGCCCTGGTTGTCCTCGCCGGTACGGATCACCAGGATCGAGCTGGTGTTCTCCTTGCTGATCGGGATCTTGTTGCACGGCAGGATCGGAACGCCGCGCCACGCCGGCACCTGCTGCCCGCCGAGGTCGACGTGGTGCGGGTAGAGCCCGCGCGCGTTCAGCTCGCGGCCGATCGCGGCGATGGTCCGCGGGTGGGCGAGCAGGTAGTCGGGGTCGCGGCGGCGGTTGAGCAGCTCGTCCAGGTCGTCCGGGGTGGGCGGGCCGGAGTGGGTCTGGATGCGCTGGTCGAAGTCGGCGTTGTTGAGCAGGCCGAACTCCGGGTTGTTGACCAGCTCGTGCTCCTGGCGCTCGCGCAGGGCCTCGATGGTCAGCCGCAGCTGGTGCTCGATCTGGTTCATCGGCTGGTTGTAGAGGTCGGCGACCCGGGTGTGCACCTTGAGGATCGTCTGGGCGACGCTCAGCTCGTACTCGCGCGGCTTGAGCTCGTAGTCCACGAAGGCGCCGGGGAGCTGGTACTCGCCGTGGTGGCCGGCCGACATGGCGATCTCGGCCTCGCCGCGCTCGTTCTGCGCCTGGAGCGGCAGGGCGAGGAAGGCCTCCAGGTGCTGCTGCAGCGCGGGCGAGTTGTCCCGGATCTGCTCGAAGTCCCGGCGCGGCAGCGAGAGCACGGTGCCGGCGGTCACCGTCTTGGCCGTGAACTCCCAGACCGCGTCGGGGTCGAGCACCGCGTTCTCGCCGAAGCGGTCGCCGTCGCCGAGCACGCTGACCACCGTCTCGTCACCGTACTTGCCGGTGCCGATCTGGTTGATCTTGCCGTGCGCGATCAGGTAGATCCGGTCCGCGGGCGCACCGCGCTCGGCGAGCACCTCGCCCGGGCCGAAGTCGCGCTGCTCGCAGCGGTCGGCCAGCGCGGTGAGCGCCTCGTCGTCCTCGAAGCCGCGCAGCAGGGCGAGTTCGCCGAGCTCCTGCGGGATCACCCGGACCTCGGAACCGGTCTTGATGAACTCGATCCGGCCGTCGCCGACGGCGTAGGTCAGCCGGCGGTTGACCCGGTAGGCGCCACCGGCGGCCTGCACCCAGGGCAGCACCTTGAGCAGCCAGCGGGAGGTGATCTCCTGCATCTGCGGTGCGGACTTGGTGGTCGTGGCAAGATTGCGCGCAGCGGCCGTCGTCAGGCTGGACTGCTGGGCCACCTGCGGTGTCTCCGGGGTGGTCGTCTCCACGGACATCGGCAGGGATCTCCTTCGTGTGATCGGGTCACGCCGACCCGTCGCACGGCCGGCGGCAGCCGGTGTCTCGATTGCGACGGATCATCAGATACGCGTATCGGTGGGAGTGTTGGCGGCCTTCGCGATGCGGTGCTTCCGCTCGGGCAATCCATCGGAACCCTAGATCACCAAGGGCCCGGCAACCCCGCACCGCAGCCGAGCGCCCCCCGATAGGGTGAATCTCTCCGATCGGAAGGTTTGAATCCGAGGACCACGTGCCACCGGGGCCGATCGTTCCTATGCATACGAATCACCCGGACACAGGAACGATCCACCCCATTCGAACAGGGGAGCACACGGGCCCGCCCCCCGGTCGGCGAAGTACGGGCCCATCGAATGTCTGTTCGGGATTCGAACATCGTGCGATCGCAGGTGCCCCCGGGGGCCCGACCGGGCCCCGATCAGACCAGCGCCGGCGCCTCCGCGAACCGCGGCTCCACGGTGAACCAGGGGCGTCGTTCGAACGAATCGGGCCTCAACTGATCGAACCAGGTGGCCCGTTCGTCGTAGCCGGCGAAGAACGGCCGGCCCACCCGGTCCGCCTCGCGGGCCTGCGGGAAGCGGCAGACGAAGACCGCTGGAGACCCGGCACCGGACGGCCGTGCAGCCGGGGGATGTTCTCCTCCAGCTGGCCGCCCGGGTGCGGGTTGAGCGCCCGCCGGGCGGCGGCGACCGCCGCCGCCGGCCGTTCGCGCGGGGTCTTGTACGGTTCGCACCCGTTCCCCGTTCCACCCTTCTCCCGGCCGTTCCCCGGGACCCTTCGGGCAGCCTAGCCTTCGCGCGGCGACCCCTCGTCAGGGGGCGTCCGCGGTGCGGAGGCCGACCTCCCACGGGTGCGCTTCGGCCGGCTCCGGCGCGGGTGCAGGGAGCGCCAGTGCTCCATCCACCAGAGCCCGCTCACCACGACGGAGAGGACGACCAGCACCAGGGCCAGCGCGGGCCATCTGCTGTCGGCGAGCCGGATGTCGGCAACCGCCAGGACGCCCACCGCCGCGATCGGCACGAACAGCGCGAACACGGCCCGGGCGGTGGCCACCACCAGCCCGGGGTCGGTCCGGGTCCCGCGGGGTGGCGGCCACCCGGCCGACTCCCCGCCGAAGTGGAACGCGACCCCGCGGGCGGCCAGCCGGTCGGTGGCCCGGTTGTAGGAGAACGCCATGTACGGGAGCCAGATCAGCGGGGCGACGAAGCCCACCAGGAACACCAGCGCGAGCAGCCCCCACTCCCCCGCGGTCCGCCACCGGGACGGCGGGGGGACGACGTCCTCACTGGTCAGCCCGAGCAGGCGGGCCATACGCCACAGCAGCGAGCCGAACCCCCGGAAGCGGCCGAGGCGGGTCGCCGGGCCCTCGTCGGGCGGCGGGCCGGCCGCGAGGGCCCGTTCGGCGGCGGCGAGGTCCGGGTGGGCCCCCTGGAGGACGAGCAGCTCGGGGGCGCGGGCCCGGTCCGTGGGGTCCTTGCCGGCGAGGGCGGCGAGTTCCAGCAGCAGCTGCCCCTGGGCGAGCAGCGCGCTGCAGAAGGCGAACGGGGCCATCCAGAGGAAGGGTCCGGCGACGAACGCGCCCTCGTTCTGGCTGACCCGGCGGGCGTGGTCGACCGACCGCTGCGCCAGCTCGCGCTCCGTGGCCTCCGGGTGGGCCGCCCGGAGCTTCGCGACCCGGCGGGCGGCCCGGGGGCCCCGGTGGCGGACGCCGAAGACGGCGAGCAGCTCCGGCATCCGGGACGGGTGCTCGCGCATCGAGCGCATCAGCTCGGCGAGCGGGGCGCTCTCGTCGGCCCCGGGCTGCTCCGGGTGTCCGGGGTCCTGCCGCCGTCCGGGGTCCTGCTGTCCGGGGCTCTGCCGCCCCGGGTCCGGGTCTGTCGTTGGGGCCACGTCCGTCCCACCGCTCCGCCGCGCGCTCCGGCCGGGCCCGGACCGGCGGCCGACGACTCACCCGGGCCTCCTCCCAGCCTAGGCGCGTCCGGCCGTTCGCGTCGGATCGGCGGGCGGCTCCCCGGCCCGGCGGCCGGGGGCGTGCGAGCCCCGGGGCCGCCCACCCGGCGCGCATGGCCGGACCCGCCTACGGCCGCGGCTGCGGACTCCCGCCCGTCAGGCGATCTCGAAGCCGTGCCGGACCCGGTCGAAGCACCCGGCCGCGAGGTCCTCGTGGGTGATCCAGAAGGAGACGTTGACGCACTCGCCCCAGTCGGCGGCCAGCACACCGCTCTCGACCTGGAGCAGCGGGCGGTGGCCCTCCGGGCGGCCGGTGTCGCTGTCGCACCAGCCGAGCACCCGGACCGCGGGGCGCGGCAGCTGCTCGGCGAGGTCCTGGGCCAGGTCGAGGGCGATCAGGAAGTCGTCGGGGAACAGCCGCTCCAGCTCGCGGTCCTGGTAGGACGGCGCGGACAGGGCCCGGGCGGCCCGGACCGGGACGGCCGGGACCGCGGGTGTGCCCCGCTCGGCGAACGGCGCGGGCCGCGGCGGCGCACCGGCGGGCACGTGCAGGACGCGGCAGCCGCGACCGGTGAAGTCGGAGAGCCATTCGTCCTGGAAGAAGAGCAGCAGCCCGTCGGCGGGCAGCGGCCAGCCGCCGGCGTCCGGCCCGCCCGCCTCGAAGGCCGCGGCGAGCGCGGCGCAGTCGAGCTGGGCGAGCAGCTGCATCGGGCGGTCGGCGAACTCCGGCCAGTCGGTGCCCGTCGGCAGCGGGGGCAGCCCGCCGAGCCGGCCGACGAGCCCGGGGGCCGTCGCGTCCCCGGCCTCCCCGGCATCCTCGGCGTCCTCGGCGTCCGCCACCGGGTCGAGGACCAGTGAGGAGCGGAACAGCCCGTGGACCAGGGGTGCCAGCCGCTCCCCGGCCCGGGCGCGGATCAGTTCCGCGACCTCGCCGGGTATCGGCGGCACGGCCTCACCGGGGGCGGTCACGCGGGTGTCGGTGGTCACGAGTTCGGCCATGCGCCCAGCCTGCCACGTGGGTCCGACAACGCCGGGGCGGCAACGGCCGCGGGGGCCGTCGCCGGAAGCGGCGAAGGCCCCGTCAGGTGCCGCTACGGGGGCGACCGGCACCTGACGGGGGGTCATCGGGGAACGGGCTCGGGCGTCAGGAGCAGACGACCTCGTTGCCGGGGACGTTGAAGATGCCGGAGTCGTTGGCGGTGCCGTTCGCGTACTCGTAGTAGAGGTAGGTGTAGAAGTCGATCCGCGCGCCGTTGCCGCAGACCGAGTCGGTGCCGATGGTGTAGGTCAGCGTGACCGTGGTGGTGGCGCCGGCCGCGACCGGGACGGAGTGGTGGACCAGGCCACTGGTGGCGCCGGTGTCACAGCTGGTGACATTGCCGCCGCAGGAGGAGAAGCCGTACTTCAGGCCGGTGTTCAGCGTGGTGTTGTACGTCGGCTGGACGGACTGGTAGACGAACTGGGCCGGCGTGTCGTGCGGGTTGGTCAGGGTGAGCGTCAGGGTGACGGCGGAGCCGGGGGTGGCGGTCGCCTTGTCGACGGCGACGGACAGCACCGGGGTGCCGGCGTGGGCGGGGGTCACCGACAGCAGCAGGGCGGCGACGAAGGCGAGGATCGCGGGCAGGCCGAAGCGGCTCAGGAATGAAGTGCGCATGACCAAGGAGCGTAGGGGGCCGCCCGGACGCCGGTGGCGGCCTCCGCACCGGTCCGTACCGGCATATGACACGCGAGCGGACACCTGGGCCATTACCTTCCGGTTCCCGTCGTACCCGGGCGGCCCCGGCCCTACCCTCCGCGCCCGCCCGCGCGGAGCGGCGGAGCCTCCGGCCGGCCGGCTGAGCCCCCGGTCGGCGATCGGAGGAGCGGTCAGAGCGGCGAGGGCAGGATCGCGCAGAGCGCCTCCAGCGCCGCCGGGTAGGCGTGGTCGGGCGGGGTGGCGTAGCCGACCACCAGGCCGTCCACCGCCGGCATCGCCTCCGGCGCGAGCAGCGGGTGCCGGAAGTCGGCCAGGCCGTCCAGGGCCAGCCCCCGGTAGGCGGCCGCCTTGAGCACCGAGCGCTCGGTACCGGGCGCGAGCCGGAGCACCGCGTGCAGTCCGGCCGCGATCCCGGTGACCTCGATGTGCGGGGCCCGCTCGGCCAGCGCGTCGACCAGCCGGTCGCGGCGGTCGCGGTAGCGGCGGCGCATCCGCCGCACGTGCCGGTCGTAGCCGCCCGAGTCGATGAACTCGGCCAGGGTGAGCTGCTCCAGCGCGCTGGCCCAGCCCTCGCGTTCCCCCTTGGCCGCGAGCACCCGGTCCACCAGGTGGTCCGGCAGCACCATCCAGCCCAGCCGCAGCGCCGGGCTGAGGCTCTTGCTGGCCGTCCCGAGGTAGACCACGCGCTCCGGGTCCAGGCCCTGCACCGCGCCGACCGGCTGCCGGTCGTAGCGGAACTCGCCGTCGTAGTCGTCCTCCAGGACCAGGCCGCCGCGGCCGCGCGCCCAGTCGACCACCGCCGCCCGACGGCCCGCGTGCAGCGGCCCCCCGGTCGGGAACTGGTGGGCGGGGGTGAGCAGCGCGGTCCGGACCCCCCGGTGGTGGGCCAGGGCGCCGACCCGTGCGCCGTCCTCGTCGAGCGGGAGCGGGACGGCGGTGACCCCGGCGGCGGCCAGCAGGCCGCGGTGGAAGGGCAGGCCGTAGCCCTCGACGGCGAGCGGGCCGGTGCTCCGGGCGGGTAGCACGGCGCGCGGGCCGTCGAACAGCAGGCGCAGCGCGTGGGCGAAGCCGGAGCAGACCACGATCCGGTCCGGGTCGGTCCGCACCCCGCGGGCCCGGGCGAGGTAGTCGGCGAGGACCTCGCGCAGCTCGCGCCTTCCCTGCGGATCACCGGGGCCGAACGCCTCGCTGGGCGCGGCGGTGAGCGCCCGGCGCCCGGCGGCGAGCCAGGCGGTGCGGGGGAAGGCGGCGGCGTCCGGCTGGCCCTGCCGCAGGTCGTGGGCGGGGCGCGGCGGGCGGGAGGAGCGGCGGGCGCGGTTGGCGGCGGCGGGTTCGGCCCGTTCGGCGACGGCGGTGCCGGAGCCCTGGCGGGCGGTGAGCCAGCCCTCGGCGACCAGTTCGGCGTAGGCGTCGGCGGCGGTGTTGCGGGCGATGCCGAGGTCGGCGGCGAGCGTGCGGTAGGGCGGCAGCCGGGTGCCGGGTGCGAGCCGGCCGCTGCGGATCGCCTCGCGCAGGGCGGCCATCAGGGCGGACCGGCGGCTGCCCTCGGCGGGCAGGTCGAGGTGCAGATCGGTGCCGGACGGGCCGGTGTCGGAGCGGGCGGCAGCGGCGGCGGTGGTGGCGGCGGTGGTGGTGGCGGCGGTGGTGGCGGCGGCGGTGGCGTTCACGTCGTCCGTCCGGCGGCCGGGGCGGCGGGACGGCCGTGCGGCGGGACGCGCCGCCTCGCCCGTTCCGGCGGAGCGGCGGGGTGTCCGGGGCGGATCGACCGAGGTGTCCGTCATGGGCATGCACCCTATCGCCGGGCCCGTACGGCCCCGGGGCCGGGCCCGGCGCCCCGGAACACCGGGCGGCGGACGCCCGGGCGGCTGCGCCGGGCGGGTGGGGGGCGTTCCTGCATCGGGGTGCGCTTCCGACTGCGATCGGGTGATCCGATGGTCGGATTGTGTCGTCCTCAGCGTGTCGGCTGGCTATTCCTTCGGCATGACCAACACCAGGAAGTACCTGATCGCCGCCGGCCTCAGCGCCGCGCTGGCGGTCCTCTCCGCCGGCCCCGCCTTCGCGGGCGACTGCGACGAGCACGAGCACCAGCACGAGCACCACGCCCCCACGGCCCCCTCCTTCCACGGCTTCCCCGGAGGCGGCGGAGGCGGAGGCGGCACCACCTGTATCAACGAGGGCGGGGCCTCGGCCACCGGCGTGGTGGCCAACTCGCCGGGCGTGCTGTCCGGCAACCAGATCCAGATCCCGATCAGCATCCCGATCAACGTCTGCGGCAACAGCCTCTCCATCCTCTGACCGGAGAGCCGCCCGCGCGCCGGTGACGCCGGCGCCCCCACCGCATGCCGAGGGCTGCGGTCCCGGAACCCCCGGGGCCGCAGCCCTCCTCCCTTCCACTCCGCGACGAGCGTCTACGGGACCACCGTGACCGGCCAGCGGCCCGCCTTGACCAGCCGCACCGCCACCGATCCGATCACCCGGTGCCCGGCCTGCTCGGAGGCGCCGACCACCACACCGTCGGCCCGCAGCTCGTCCGCCAGCCGCGCCAGTCCCGCGTACGGGTCGCCCCGCACGGTCAGGAACCGCCAGTCCACCCGCCAGACGTCGCGCATCCGGTGCTCGGCCTCGCGGATCGCGGTGAGCAGCTCCTCGGCGATCTCCCGGGTGGTCTCCTCGACGGCCGCGCCCGCCAGGGCGGTGGCCGCGCCCAGGACCGGCTGGATGTAGGCGATCGCCAGGGTGGCGTTCTGCCGCCGGGCCAGGCCGGCCGCGTAGGCGGTGGCGCGCCAGGAGGAGTCCGAGCCGTCCAGTCCCGCCAGGATCACCTTGGGGCCGTCGGTACCCAGCTCGAACCCGGCCGGGGCGGCCGCCGCGCCCGGTTCCCCGCCCTCGAAGGCCGCTCCGCCCCGCTCCGCATCGCTCTCGTTGGTCATGGCCCGAGGCTATGTCGGACACGGTGCGTGACGGCAGGGGGCTCGACGGGTGAGGGCTGTGGCCGGGGCCACCCGGACCGCCGGCGCCGGACCTCCGGAGGGCCCGATTCGGGCACGGCGCGCCGAGGGTGCGTCACTCACCGTCGACCGTGTGCGCGGCCTCACAGGGCCCCTGCTGTGGCCCAGGCCACTTTCCCGAGAGGTTTGATCTTGAAAATCGGGACATTTGCCTTCAAATCCACCCATTTTCTTGATCCTTACGCGCGGTAACCCTGCTCTGACGTGGCTAAACCTGCGATTCCTTGAAACGCCCCTCCAGCCCCCGTAACTTCGAAGTCGTTGCACCGAGCAAGCCGCTCACGAGGGCCTCACCGCCCCGGAGCGAACACGGTGCCGAACCACGCGAACGACGTGTCCCCGAAACCGACGGCCTTCCGAGGGCCTGGTTCCGCGCGCTCGCAGACCCTCTCCGAAAGGAAACCCATGACCTTCCGTAACGAGACCGCCGCTGCCACCACCACCGCCACCAAGCGCCGCAACCGCGTCCGGATGGCTCTGATGGCCGGGGCGCTCACCGCCCTCCCGGTGGCCGGCCTCGTCGCGGCCAACAGCGCCTCCGCCGCCCCGGTCTCCGTGTGGGACAAGGTCGCCGCGTGCGAGGCCACCGGTAACTGGGCCATCAACTCCGGCAACGGCTTCTACGGCGGCCTGCAGTTCACCTCCAGCACCTGGGCCGCCTTCGGTGGCACCGCGTACGCCCCGCAGGCGCACCAGGCCACCAAGGCGCAGCAGATCGCCGTCGGCGAGAAGGTCCTCGCCGCCCAGGGCCCCGGCGCCTGGCCGGTCTGCTCCGTCAAGGCCGGTCTGACCAAGTAAGACCCGCCGCCCCGCAGGACCCGCCGCCCCCCGTTCCCCGGGGAGCGGGCACGACAGCGCCGCTGCACCCGGCCCGGCCCCTGAAGGGGCCGGCCGCGTCCAGCGGCGTCGTGCTGTGTCCGGACCCGGTCAGCCGGCCGGTCCGGGGCGGGCGGGCAGCGGCAGCGGGATCGCCGGCAGTCCGTCGATGCTGGTGGCCACGTGCGGCTTGCCTTCGCAGTAGGTGCTGAACTCCTCCTCCGTCTTGCGGCCGAAGTACTCCGCGTGCAGGCCGCGGTCCTCGCGGTAGTCCATGAGCGGAACGGCGAAGCCGCAGGAGTCGCCGACCCGCTCCGCCGACACCAGGACGATCGCGCGCAGCGAGGGCCCGTCGACGGCCGGGTCGAAGCGTGCCAGCAGCCCGGCGAAGCGCGGGTCGTCGCGGAACACCGCCTCGCCCTGGCCGTGCACCCGCAGGATCTTCGGCGGCCCCTCGAAGGCGCACCACATCACGGTGATCCGCCCGTTCTCCCGCACATGGGCCACCGTCTCCGCCCCCGAGCCCCCGAAGTCCAGGTAGGCGAGGGTGCGTTCGTCCAACACGGCGAGCGTGCCGGAGCGTCCCTTGGGCGAGATGTTGACGTGCCCGTCGGCGGCGAGCGGCGCGGTCGCCACGAAGAAGACGGGCTGGGCCTCGATGAACGCGCGCAGGCGGTCGTCGATCTTCTCGTAGGTCTTTCCCATGAACGTGATTCTGCCGCCGCGAAGCCCTCCCGGAGATCGGTTTCCACCATCCGGGACGCCGCCCCCGGCCGCCTCCACGGACGGACAGTATTCTTGACGGACTCGCGGACCGTCCGGGCCGGGGGCGTAGCGGCGTGTGAGGGGAGCGGGCCTTGGCCGACAACGGACTGCTGGCCCACCAGCGGCAGGCGATGATCGCCGAACTGGTGCGCCGCAGCGGGGCCGTGCGCGTCGCCGAACTGGTCGAGCAGCTGGGCGTCTCCGACATGACGGTGCGCCGCGACCTCGACGCGCTGGAGCGCTCGGGCGTGGTCAAGAAGGTGCACGGCGGGGCCGTCGCCGCCTCCGGCACCGCCATCGACGAGCCGGGGTTCGAGGCGAAGTCGGCGCTGGAGTCGGCCGCGAAGGCCGCCGTCGCGGAGGCCGCGGCCACCCTGGTCGAGCCGGGCAGCGTGGTCGCCGTCGCGGCGGGCACCACGGCGTACGCGGTCGCCGCCCGGCTGCTGCACGTCCCGCGACTCACCGTCGTCACCAACTCGCTGCCGGTCGCCGAGCTGATCCGTTCCACGGACGAGGAGCCGCCGGCCGGCGCGCCGACGCTGCTGCTGACCGGCGGCTCGCCCACCCCCTCGGCGGCGCTGGTCGGCCCGCTGGCCGACCAGGCGATCCGCTCGCTCCACGTCGACCTGCTGATCCTCGGGGCCCACGGGGTCGGCGAGAAGGCCGGTCTGACCACACCCAACCTCGCGGAGGCGCAGACCAACCGCGCGCTCATCGCCTCCGCGCGCCGGGTCGCCGTGGTGGCCGACCACACCAAGTGGGGCGTCGTCGCGCTCAGCGGGTTCGCCGCGCTCGACGAGATCGACGTGTTCGTCACCGACTCCGGTCTCCAGGTCCACGCCCGCACCGCCCTGGCGGAGACCGTCGGGGAGCTGGTCGTCGCCCCGGTCCCCGAGGACTGACGGGACGGCGCCCTCCCGGAGCGAGCGCGCACGGCGCCGGGGCCGTGGGGGCTGCCCGGGTCAGTCGACCCGGCCGCGCGGCAGGACGGCGCGGACCACGGCTCCGACGGGGGCGTTGCCGGCGGTGAAGGTGCCGCCGAGTTCCTCGGCGCGTTCGGCCATGGAACGGAGACCGACCCCGGAAGCGGAGGCGCGGGCGGGGAAGCCCGTACCGTTGTCGGCGACCTCGACGGTGACCTGGTCGGGGAGCACCCGCAGGTCGAGGCGGGCGAGGGTGGCACCCGAGTGGCGGACCACGTTGTTCAGGGCCTCGCCGCTGATCCGGTAGACGGCGACCTCCACCGCCGCGGGGAGCGCGGGCAGCGGGTCGGGGCTCAGGTCGAGGGCCACCTGAAGCGACCGGCTCCCGAGGGTGTCCGCGAGCCTCCGGAGCCCGTCGGCCAGGCCCTTGCTGTCGAGGGGACCGGGACTCAGGCCGTGGGTGATCCGCCGGAGCTCGGTGATCGCCTGGCCGATGCCGGCGGAGGCCGCCGTGAGCGAGTCGGCGGCCCCGGAGCCACCCGGCAGGTCGGCACTGGCGGCATCGATCCTCAGACGCAGGCCCGAGAGGGCGGGGCCGAGACCGTCGTGGAGGTCGTGGCGCAGGCGACGGCGCTCCTCCTCGCGGGCCAGGACGAGCTGCTCGCGGCCGGCCCGGAGGTCCTCGTACAGGCCGAGCGAGGCGATCGCCGGCGAGGCCTGGTCGGCGAGCAGGCTCAGCACCTCGCGGTCCTGCCGGTCCAGCTCGGACTGCCCGGGGCGGGGCGGCACCAGCAGCTCGCCGATCTCGGCGCCCTCGTAGGTGAGCGGGAAGCGCAGGCCGGGCGGGTCGAGCTCCCCGAGCCTGGCCAGTTCGCGCGGCCCGCTCCGGGTCCGCACCCGAACCGCGGCGGCCGGCAGTCCGAGGGCCTGAACCACGGTGCGGCACAGCAGCGGCGGCGCGTCCGCCGGGTCGACGGCGTGGCTCATCCGCTCCGCCAGCTGCCGGATCAACTGGTACGGGTGGGCCCGCTCGCCGTAGTAGTAGCGGTCCACGGCGTGCGCCACGACCCGCGCGGCCGGTCGCAGCAGGGCGCCCAGGAGCCCGGCCGCCGCCACCTGCCACCACCGGGTCCCGCCCCCGGTGCCGGGCTGCAGGCGGTGCAGCAGGTAGGCCGCGAACAGGGCCGTGACGAACACCAGGGTGAAGTAGGCGTAGGCCGCCAGGTAGCGCCGGGTGACCCGGTCCAGCGAGAGCCGGCGGTCACGGCGGAAGGCGACGACCGGCACCAGCATCCAGACCGCCTCACCCGCCACGAGGACCGCGTACGGCAGCCACCCGGGGTAGTCGCCGGCGTAGTGGGGGACGGTGAGCAGCGCGGCCCAGACCACGTAGGCCGCCGCGACCTCGGGCAGGTGCGGGTGCGGTCCGGGCGAGCGCCACCAGCGGACCGCGGCCACAGTGAGGGTGAGCGCGAGGCTCGCGGTGAAGGCGTCGAAGACGTACGGGCCGAGCCAGCCGTCCAGCCAGGTGTGCAGCGCGGTGCCGTGCAGCGGGTTGGGCAGGGTGTACCACTGGGAGTCCCCGGCCGTGTCGAGGAAGGCGAACAGGACGCTCCACCCGGCCACCAGGAGGGTCACGGAGCGCCAGATCCCCCCGGGGAGGCGGGCGTCGGGGAGCCAGAGCGGGAAGGCCACCACCAGGAAGGCGTTGGTGATGCCGCCGGCCAGCACCAGCACCGTGATCGCCTCGGCGGCCGTCGGGCCGGCGCCGGCCAGCGCGGCGGCCAGGATCACCACCATGCGCAGGGCCTGGAGCAGGCCGGTGGCCAGCATCAGGACGCCCATGCCCCGGCCGTTCCGGTTGACCACGAGGAACAGGCCGGCGAGCGTGAACGTCAGGCCGAGCACGAGCCAGAGGCCGTCGATGAAGTAGTTCTCACTGACGTCCGGCACCGCGGGGTGGGTGAGCGCGAGGAGCGTCCACACCGCCGCGCACAGCAGGGTGGTCCCGGCGGCCGCGAGAGCCGCGGCGACGCCGGTGCCGCCGAGTCCGGGCCCGCTCATCCGCCGCCACCGCCTCCCTGACCCGTTCCATGCTGCTCGGCCCGTCGTCCCGGCCGCATGGGCCACCGGTCCCGTCCGCCGCGCCGACGGGCGGCCGGCCCCGCCTCCGGATCCGGGCGCGGCGCACCGGCCGGGACACTGTACGGCCACGCGTCGCGCCCGCCCGGTACCGAACGGCGCGCCGCGCGGCGGTCGAGTGATCGGCCTGACCCCTCCTGGCCTGACCGTTCCCGGCCGGGCCGCTCCTGGCCGGTCCTCTCCCGGCCGGGCCGCTCCTAGCCGGGCAGGCCGACGGGGCGGTCGCCGGTGCGGGACTGCTGGACGACCACCGCCACCACCAGGAGGGAGCCCTGGGCGACGTTCTGCCAGAAGGAGTTGATGCCTTCGACGGTGAGCCCGTTCTCCAGGGCGCCGAGCAGGGCGACGGCCAGCAGGGTGCCGCCGATGCCGCCCCGGCCGCCCTTGAGGGCGCAGCCGCCGAGGGCGGCGGCGGTGATCGCCTTGAGTTCCAGGCCCTCGCTGCCGGAGACCGGTTGGCCGGAGCCGGTGCGGGCGGTGAGCAGGATGCCGGCCAGCGCGGCGACCGCGCCGATGAGGGCGTAGACGGCGACCAGGTACCTGTTGATCGCGATGCCGGCCAGCCGGGCGGCGGTGTCGTTGCCGCCGATCGCGTAGAGGTTGCGGCCGAGGTCGGTGTAGGTGAGCAGGACGTGCACGGCGAGCGCGACGAGGATCAGGATCCAGACCATCACCGGCAGTCCGGCGATCCGGCCTCGGCCGAGGAAGACGAAGACCGGGTCGCCGAGCACGTAGCCCTGCGCCCGCCCGTCCGAGACGAGTTGGGCGACGCCCTTGTAGGCGGCGAGCCCGGCCAGGGTGGCGATGGTCGCGTTGACCCGGCCGCGGACGATGACAAGGCCGTTGACGGTGCCGACGAGGACACCGACGGCCACCGCGGCGGCGGTCCCGGCGAGGGCGT
Source organism: Kitasatospora sp. NPDC057692 (assembly GCF_042799475.1). Classification (NCBI taxonomy): domain Bacteria; kingdom Bacillati; phylum Actinomycetota; class Actinomycetes; order Kitasatosporales; family Streptomycetaceae; genus Kitasatospora; species Kitasatospora sp. NPDC057692. The sequence continues at coordinate 123,422 of NZ_JBHVIV010000005.1, forward strand.
TGGAGCCGGCCGAGGTGAAGGCCATGGCACTGACCACGGAGGCCAGGCCGGCCTGCGAGCCGACCGAGATGTCCAGGCCGCCGCAGATGATCACGACGGTCTGGACGACGGCGAGCAGCCCGGTGATGGTCGCGGCCTCGGCGATCACCTGGAGGTTGCTCCAGCCGAGGTAGTTGTCGTCGAGCAGCCCGAAGACGGTGAGGACCAGGGCGAGGGCGCCGAGCAGGCTGAGGTTCTGGCCGCCGATTCCGGCGAGGACGGCGAGCGGGCGGCCGCCCCGGCGCGGCGGCCGGCCGGAGCCGGAACGCGGTCCGGACCAGGGACCCGGACCGGGGCCGGGGTCGGGGTCGGGCCGGTCGACGGCGGACGGGCCGGCGGCGCTGGTCATGAGGGTGCTCCCGGGGAGGTCGGGCGGGCGGTGGCACCGGCCGCGGTGATGTCGTCGGCCATGGCGAGCTGCAGGACGGCCTCCTCGGTGGCGTCGAGGCGGTCGAGTTCGCCGGTCACCCGCCCGTTCTGCAGGACGACGATCCGGTCGGCCAGGCCCAGGAGTTCGGGCAGTTCGGAGGAGATGACCAGCAGGGCGACGCCCTCCTCGGCCAGGTCGGCGACGATCCGGTGGATCTCGGCCTTGGCTCCGACGTCGATGCCGCGGGTCGGCTCGTCGAGGATCAGCAGCTTGGGCCGGCGGGCCAGCCAGCGGGCGAGCACGACCTTCTGCTGATTGCCGCCGGAGAGCTTGCGGACCTCGTGCTCGATCGACGGGGCGCGCACCCGCAGCCGCTCCGTGTACGCGCGGGCCAGGTCGCGTTCGGCGGCGCGTTTGACGAAGCGCCAGCGGCGCAGCCGGTCCAGGACGGCGATCGAGGTGTTGTCGCGGATCGAGCGGTGCAGGAAGAGCGCCTGGGCCTTGCGCTCCTCGGGGGCGAGGCCCAGGCCTGCCCGGATCACCCGGCCGGGGCCGCCGGTGGGCAGCGGCCGCCCGTCCAGGGTGACGGTGCCGGAGCGCACCGGCAGGTCCCCGGCGAGCGCGAGGGCGAGTTCGGAGCGGCCGGCGCCGATCAGCCCGGCCAGGCCGACCACCTCCCCGGCCCGGACGGTGAGGTCGACCTCGCGGACGTGGTCGGTGGTGAGGCCGCGGGCCCGCAGCACCACCCGGTCGGTGGCGACGTCGCCGCGCACGAACAGGGCGGACAGGTCGCGGCCGACCATCTGCCGGACCAGGTCGCCCTCGGTGGTGTCGCGCGCGTCCTGCACGCCCGCCAGTTCGCCGTCGCGCAGGACGGCGATCCGGTCGGCGAGCCGGAAGATCTCGCGCATCCGGTGCGAGACGTAGACGATCGCGATGCCCCGGTCGCGCAGCCGGCCGATGAGGGCGAAGAGGGTGTCGGCCTCCTGCTCGGAGAGCGAGGAGGTGGGCTCGTCGAAGGCGATCAGCTTGGCCTCGCCGGTCAGCGCGCGCATGATCTCGACCAGTTGGCGCTGGGCGGCGGTGAGCCGGCAGCCGGGGAGGTCGGGGTCGAGGGCGCCGGTGAAGCCGAGCCGGTCCAGGTCGGCGGTGATCCGGCGGCGCAGGGCGGCGCGGTCCAGGCGCCGGCCGCGGCCGGTCGGGAGGGCGCCGGCGTAGACGTTCTCGGCGACCGAGACGTGCGGGACGATCTCGGGTTCCTGCGGGACGATGCGGATGCCGAGGGCGCGGGCCTGGGCCGGTGAGCGCAGGTCGACGGCGCGGCCGTCGAGCAGGACGCGGCCCTCGGTGGGCCGGTGGTCGCCGGTGAGGATCTTCAGCAGGGTGGACTTTCCGGCGCCGTTCTCGCCCATCAGCGCGGTGACCGCGCCCCGGGGGAAGTCGAGGGTGACGCCGCTCAGGGCCCGGACGGGGCCGAAGGCCTTGGTGACGGCGGCCACGCCGGTGGTGGCGGGTCGCTGTGCGGTCGACGGCTCCGGGGTGGCAGGCCCCTGGGTGGCCCGCTCAGCCACAGGTGACTCCGGCGGCCTGCCAGCTGGCGGCGTCGACCATGGTGGTGCGCGCGAACAGCTCGGCCGGGAGGTCCTTTCCGTTCTTGAGCCGGTCGTACATCGTCTGGACGGCGAGCGCGCCGACCTCCTTGCCGTTGATGAACAGGGCGGCCTTCATCCCGGTCGGCTTGCCCGCGCCCCAGTCCTTGCAGGCGAGGTAGGCGCCGAGGCCGATGCCGATCACGTCGTCCGCGCCGACACCGGCGTTGTGCAGCGCGGTGACGCCGCCGTGCACGTTCTCGTCGTTGCAGCCCCACACCACCCAGTGCTTGACGCCCGCGTTGGCGGTGACGGTCGCGGCGACCTTGTCCTGCGCACCGGTGGGGGTGTTGTCGGTGGCGACGTCGATCGTCCGCACGCCCGGGACGGCCGCGTCGAAGGCCTCCTTGGCCGCCTTCACCCGGTCCCCGCAGACGGTGACGTCCTGCTTCCAGGCCGCGAGGACCCGGGTGTCGGCCGCCGCCCACCCGGCCTTGGCGTACTCCTCGGCGGCGCGCCGGCCGACCTCGGCGCCCATCTGGGCACCGCTGAAGCCGATCCGCGGCACCAGGTCGGCCTTGGCGCAGGCCGCCGGATCGGGGCCGGTGGCGCAGACCTGGTCGTCGGAGGTGAGCAGGGCGATCCCGGCGTCCCGGACGGTCCGCACCACCTGCGGTCCGACGGCCGGGTCGGGCACGACGACGATCACGCCGTCGGTCTTCCGCGCGACGGCCGCCTGGACCTCGCTGACCGTCTTGTTGGCGTCGCTGCCGAGGTTGACCACCTTGAGGTCGACGCCGAGTTCGGCGGCCTTGGCCTTCGCGCCGGCGGCCTCGCCGACGAAGTACTCCTGGTCGCCCTGCTTCTGCAGATAGGTGATCGAGATCTTCCCGCTGACAGGGGCCGCCGAGGCCTTGCCGGTGGTCGTGTCCTGCCCGTCGGAGCAGGCGGCGGTCAGACCGAGGGCCAGCAGGAGGGAGCCTGCCGCAGCGCGGCGGCGGGTGCTTCTGGTCATGAAGGGGACCGCTCCTCATCAGCAGAATCAAACAGATTTCAACGCGATGTGAAATATCACACCCCACCATGACGGGCCGTCAAGCCCCTTGGAACAGAAAGGCACCCTTGAGTGTCGACTCCTGTCATGGCTATGCTGCGTTGCTTTCTGTTTGAAAAAGAGACAGAAAGCATCAGCGCGTCTCCCCTTCACCAGCGAACCTCATGCGCCCCCGCCCGCGCGCACCCCTGGAGCGCCCATGCGCAGAACCGCGCCCCGCCCCACCCCCCGCGCCCTGCTGGCACTGGCCCTCGCCTCGGCCGGCCTCGGCACGCTCGCCCTCGGCCCCGCGACGACGCCCGCCGCGGCCGCACCCACGCCGGCACCCACGGCGGCGACCGCTTCCGCGGCCGTGACAGTCGGGAACGGACAGGCCCTCACCCCGCCGATGGGGTGGAACTCCTGGAACACCTTCGGCACCGCCGTCACCCAGGAGCAGGTCGTCCAGACCATCGACTTCATGGTCGCCCGCGGCCTGGTCGCGGCCGGCTACAACACCGTCACCATCGACGACGGGTGGTCACTGGGCCACCGCGACGGCCAGAGCGCCGACTTCGCCAAGACGCCCGAGGGCGCCATGCAGCTCTACGACGCCAACCGCGACCCCGTCAGCGGCACCGACGGCACCGGCACCGACGTCACCAGCGGGCACCTGGTGCCCGACCCCGCGCGCTTCCCCTCCCGCACCGTCGACGGCCGCACCCTCAACGGCATCGAGTACCTCTCCCGGTACGCGCACGGCAAGGGGATGACGTTCGGCATCTACGCCACCACCACCTACACCACCTGCCAGGGCCACCCCGGCAGCCTGGGCCACGAGAGCACCGACGCCGCCGACTTCGTGGCCTGGGGCGTCGACTACGTGAAGTACGACGACTGCCCCTACGGGCCGAAGATCATCGGCCCCGACGGCCACGACTACGGGACGCAGGGCATCGGCCGGGAGCTCACCCGCTCCCTCTACGCCCGCGCCCAGGACTTCCGCCGGGAGCTGGACGCCGCCTCGGCCGCGCAGAACCGGCCCCGGGTCACGCTGAGCGTCTCCGCCCAGCCCGTGCACACCGGCGTCCCGCACCTGCTCGCCGCCGACGACCCGGCGCGCACCGACCCGGTCGTCGTCGCGGCCGGCACCCCGCCGCGCGAGGCGCCCGGCTACGCGCCGACCGGGAAGTGGTGCGGCCAGGTCGCCAACCTGTGCCGGATCGGCGGCGACCGCGGTCCCGACCTGGACGGCGTGCTCTACAACGGCCAGCTGCGGACCGCGCTGGAGTACCCGGGGAACGTACGGCCGGGCAGCTGGAATGACATGGACATGATGTTCGCGGGCTGGCTGTCCCCCTACGGCGTCTACGGCACGACCGACAACTGCCTCTGCCACAAGCCGATGACCGACGACGAGGCGCGCAGCGAGATGTCCATCCTCGCGATGATGGCCGCCCCGCTGATCAGCGGCGCCGATCTGCGCACCGCCGCCGACTCCCGGCACAGCGACCAGGGCGTCACCTGGACCACCGGCATCGGCGACACCGCCCTCGCGATGTACCGGAACCCCGACGTCATCGCGCTGGACCAGGACCGCCTCGGCAGGCCGGCCACCCTGGTCGGCGCCCCGCCCGGCAGCCCCACCGCGCCGATCGTCCTCAAGCGCCAACTGGCCGACGGTGACACCGCCGTGCTGCTGGTCAACCAGGATCCGTCCGGCTGGCAGTACATCACCAGGACGCTCGCCGACCTCGGGCTGACCGGCCCCGGCTACACGGTCAAGGACCTCTGGACCGGCGCCACCGGCACCTTCACCACCACCGTCGGGTCCTGGGTGCCGGCCCACGGCGTCGCGCTGTACCGGCTCAAGGCGCTGCCCGCCACCGTCCCGGCCGCGGTCGTCGGCGACGGCCGCTACCACGGCATCAGCGCGGGCGGCACCGGCGGCCAGGCCCTGGAGGTCCGGGGCACGTGCGCCGCGCCCGACGGCTCGACCACCGACATCAACACCTGGTGGGACTGGCACACCTCGGAGCAGTGGAAGTTCACCCCGAACCCCGACGGCACCGTGCGCATCACCGACAACTGCGACACGCCCACCCAGGTGCACGGCACGCTGACCGGCGGCAACGGGACCGGCTCGGCCGCCTGGGTGCTCAACCGCTGGGACCCCGACAGCCCGCACCAGAAGTGGCGGGTCCTGCAGAACACCGCCACCGGGGCGCTGACCATCACCAACGTCGCCACCGGACTGGCCCTGGGCGCCCCGCAGTCCGCGCCGACCTCCCCGGTCGTGCTCGGCGCACCGGACCCGGCCGCCCCCGGCCAGGCCTGGACGCTGCTCAACTGACCGGCCGCTCCCCGTCCCACCCCCGACCTTCCGGCCGCCTCCCCCGGCCTTCCGACCCTTTCGGCCCGCTCACCCTTGCGGTTCACCCACCTGGAGGAGACTTGCGAACCCCCGATGCCCGACCACGCCGCCGCTTCGCGGCCGCGCTGACCGCGCTCACCCTGATGGCCGGCGGCGGCGCCCTCACCGTCGGGCTCCAGCTCGCCACCGCTCCACCGGCCGCGGCCCTCGACAACGGCCTCAACCTGACCCCGCAGATGGGCTTCAACAACTGGAACTCCACCTACTGCGGTGACCAGTTCAACGAGGCGATGATCAAGGGAATCGCCGACATCTTCGTCAGCAAGGGCCTCAAGGCCGCCGGCTACCGGTACGTCAACCTCGACGACTGCTGGGCGCTGCCCGAGCGCGACGCGGCCGGCAACCTCGTGCCCGACCCGGTCCGCTTCCCGCACGGCATCAAGGCGCTGGCCGACTACGTGCACGGCAAGGGGCTGAAGTTCGGCATCTACTCCAGCGCCGGCGACCACACCTGCGACGTCAAGGGCTTCCCCGGCGGCCTCGGCCACGAGCAGCAGGACGCGGATCTGTGGGCCGCCTGGGGCGTCGACTACCTCAAGTACGACAACTGCCACAACCAGGGCACGGACGCGCAGACCCGGTACCGGACCATGGGCGAGGCGCTCAAGCGGACCGGCCGGCCCATCCTCTACAGCATCTGCGAGTGGGGCAGCACCGGGCCGTGGAACTGGGCGCAGCCGGTGGGCAACTCCTGGCGCACCACCGGTGACATCAGCGACAACTGGCAGAGCATGATCTCCATCGCGCAGGCCAACCAGGGCCTGGCCAACTACGCGAAGCCCGGCGCCTTCAACGACCCGGACATGCTGGAGGTCGGCAACGGCGGCATGACCGGCACCGAGTACCGGACCCACTTCAGCCTCTGGGCGCAGATGGCCTCCCCGCTGATGATCGGCACGGACCTGCGCACCGCCGAGCCGGAGACCCTGGAGATCCTCACCAACCGGGACGTCATCGCGGTGGACCAGGACCCGCTCGGCCGGCAGGGCACCGTGGTCTCCCGGGAGAACGGGCTGGTGGTGATGAGCAAGCCGCTGGCGGACGGCAGCCGTTCGGTGACCCTCACCAACGAGGGCTCCTACGACACCGCCATCAGCACCACCGCGCAGGCCGTCGGCATCGGCGGTGCCGAGTCCTACGCGGTCAAGGACCTGTGGTCCAAGCAGACCTCCACCAGCAGCGGGACGATCAGCGCGGTCGTGCCCGGGCACGGCACGGCGATGTTCCGGGTCACCCCGAGTTCGCCGGTCTCCCCGCCCACCGGGGTCACCCGGCTGAGCGACCTGCCGTTCACCTCCGTCTCCAACTTCTGGGGCCCGGTGGAGCGTGACCGCACCAACGGCGACCACCTGGCCGGCGACGGGCAGACCATCACCGTCCGCGGCGTCCCGTACGCCTACGGCCTGGGGGTACACGCCCCCAGCGACATCGGCTTCCACCTCGGCGGCACCTGCCGCAACCTGGTCGCCGACGTGGGGATCGACGACGACGCGTACGGCAACGGCTCGGTGGTGTTCCAGGTCTTCAGGGACGGCGCGAAGGCCGCGGACAGCGGCCCGGTCACCGGCCGGGACGCGGCGAAGCGGCTCACGGCCGACCTCACCGGGGCCCAGGAGCTGCGGCTGGTGGTCACCGACGGCGGCGACGGCACCGGTTGGGACCACGCCGACTGGGCGAACGTCCGGATCGCCTGCGGCGGCGGCCCGGCCGCCGGCACCCACCAGCTCTCCGACCTCGCCTGGTCCGCCGCGGGCAACAGCTGGGGCCCGGTGGAGCGGGACATGAGCAACGGCGGCAACCAGGCCCGTGACGGCTCCGCGATCACCATCGGGAGCGCCACGTACCCGAAGGGCCTGGGCGTCAACGCGTTCAGCGAGATCGTCTACTACCTCGGCGGCTCCTGCTCCGCGCTCGGCACCGACGTGGGCGTGGACGCCGAGGCGCAGGGCCGGGGCTCGGTCTCCTTCGAGGTCTACGCCGACGACACCAAGGTCGCCGACAGCGGGCGGATGACGGCCGCTTCCGGGGTCAAGCACCTCACGGCGGCGCTGGCCGGGGCCAACGAGCTGCGGCTCGTGGTCACGGACGGCGGCGACGGCACCAACAGCGACCACGCCGACTGGGCGGCGCCGGTGCTCACCTGCTGATCGGGGTGCCGATCGGGGCGGGCGCGGTGCCGAGTGGCCCTCGGCGCCGCGCCCGCTCGCCGTCGGGCGCGGCGGCGGGTGCGGCGGGCTCGGCGGGCGGCTCGGCGGGCGGCTCGGCGACGGATGGTGACTCAGCCGGTCGCCCACCCGGTCACGGCCGACGCGCCCGACGCGGCCGACACGGCCGACGCACTCGGGGCCCCGGCGGGCGAGCGGCGGGGAACCGTCACGGTCACGGCCACGCCTCCGGACCCGCCGAGGACGTCCACCCGGCCGCCGAGCAGCGCCACCCGCTCGCGCATCCCCCGTATACCGCGGCCCGGTTCGGAGCCCCGGGCGATCCCCCTCCCGTTGTCGGTGACGGTCAGCCGGGCGGCCGGACCGTCCAGGGCCAGCCGGACCTCCACCCGGGTCACCCGGCCGTGCCGACGGGCACCGGCGAGAGCCTCCTGCGCCGCGCGGTAGAGGGTGGTGAGCGTCCCGGCGTCGTGTCCCGACTCGTCACCGGTGACGGTCAGCTCCACCACCAGCCGGTCGTCGCCGAGGTACCGGACGAGCTCGGTGAGCGAACGCACCAGCGGGAACGGGCGGACCTCGCGCAGCACGCTCACCGACCCGCGGACCTCCGCGAGCGCCCGGCCGGCCGACCGCCGCGCGTTCGCGAGGGCCCGCGCCGAGGCCTCCGGCTCCAGTCCGTGGAACACCTCGGCCTTCTCCAACTGCAGGCCCAAGTCTGCCAGATGGCGACCGAGGCCGTCGTGGATCTCCCCGGCGACCCGGGCGCGCTCCTCCGCCTCGGCCAGCTCGGCGACCCGCTCCGCGTAGCGGGCCAGCCGCTCGTACGACTCCTCCAGCCAGGCCCGCGCCGCCCGCTCGCGGACCACCGACCCGGCGAGCGCCAGGGCCAGGGCCAGCGCGAGGCCGAACATCAGCACGTCCGACACGTAGGCCGGCCGCCCCCACCAGCCCGGCGCCAGGACGCTCAGGCCGGTCAGCAGCAGCCCGGCGCACCCGGCCGCCCAGGCGAGCGCGGCCCGCCGGCCGAAGGCCAGGTACGCGGTGAACGGCACCAGGACGAAGAGCGCCCGCGACACCCCGGAGCCGTCCACCGCCGCGACGGCCGCGAACAGCACCACCCGCACCGTCAACAGCGGTCCCGCGGGCAACCGCGCGGCCGGCGCCCGGTCCGGGCCGGGCGCCTCCAGGGCGAACAGGGCCAGCAGTCCCGCGGCGAAGACGGCGAGCCTGGCACCGCCGAACTCCCCGGCGGCGACGGCCGCGTGGTAGAAGCCACCGGCAAGGACCACCGTGTAGAGCACGGGCGGGATCCACCGCACGACGCGCTGTTCCATCCGTCCTCCCCAGGGGGCCGACCGGGCCGCTCCCGACCACCGCCGGGGACTGTACCCGGATTCCCGGCCGCCTCCCCTCCCCGGGCGAAAGACAGGCCGAAGGTCATGGACGGCCCGCTTCCCGACCGCGCAAACCTGGGCGATCGACACATCGTGACCCCCGCCGCCGACCTCCAGGGTCTTCGATGTCGGCTCCGGGCCCCTTCCGGATCCGGTCAGGCCTTCGACGGCAGCGGCGCGAACGCCCCGGCAATGGCCCTTCTTGACACCTGGTCAGCCCAAGGGGCCGCGGCGGGCCGGCGCCCGCGCCCGATCCGGCCCGGCCTCCCCGCCTCCCGGCCCCGGCCCCGGCCCCGGCCCCGGCGGCACTCGTCCCACTGATCGTCGGGCCGCGGCTCCGGCGGCCACCGCCGGCGGCGCCACCGCCGATCCGACCGATGCGAGGGGCGCCGCCGGCTGCCGGGTCGCGGAGCCGCGCACGCCCGGCGCGGGCGCGGGCGAGCGGCGCGGACGCGGGCGAGCGGCCGCACGGGGCGGGGCCCGCTCGCCCCGCCCCGCCCCGCCCCGGTAGGTCCGACGGCTCCGGCAGGGCCGGGGGTTCCGGCAGGTCCGGGAGTTCCGGAGGGGAGGGCGTCAGCGCTTCATGTAGACGCTGTCCATGAAGTCGACGATCTGCTGGTCCGTCAGGCGCTGGCCCTCGCGGTGGCCCATCGCCAGATCGGCCTCGCTGATCATGCCGACCAGCCGGTCGCCGTCGATCACCGGGATGCGGCGGATCTGGTGCTGCTCCATCTTCTGGAGCACGGTGTCGATGCCGTCCTCGGCGCGGACGCAGTGCAGGTGTCCGGCCAGTTCCATGGCCTTGGTGGCGGCCGGGTCCATCCCCTCCGCGATACATCGGACGATGATGTCGCGGTCGGTGATGATGCCCTTCAGCTTCTGGTCGTCGCCGCAGATCGGGAGGGCGCCGACGTTCAGGTCGCGCATCATTCGGGCCGCGTCGGCGAGGCTCTGTTCGGCGCCGACGCACTGGGCGCCGGAGTGCATGATGTCTCGGGCAGTGGTCACGGGAGCTCCTCCTCAGGGTCGTCCCCCGAGCACCGGGTGGTCCGGTGTTCCCACGCTATGCACGCCGCCGACGGTCCGCGAGCCCATCGGGCCGGGGGCCACACGCGGTCACCGCCGTCCCGGGCGAAACACGGTCGGACCCGGGCCCGGCCACTACGGAGGGCGATGCGGCGCACGATGCCGCCGACGACTCAACGGGCCGATACTGAAGGCGTGACGGACGAGTTCACCACGGCGCCACCCGGCACGGCGACGGCCGGCCGGGACCTGGTCGACGAGGCGGTCCGGGTCCGGCCCGCGACGGCGCTGCGCCCGTACGTGGCCTGGTACTCGGGCTACCGTCGGCGCGGCCTGCCGCCCGCCCTGCACCGCGGACTGCCGTCCCCGTACCTGACCTTCATCCTGACCCTGGACGAACCGCTCACCATGGCCGGTCACCCGGACCCGGGGCAGCCGCCCGGCCGGTACGCCACCCTGCTCGGCGGCCTGCACACCACGCCGGCGCTGATCAGCCACGACGGGCGGCAGTCCGGCATCCAGCTCGCCGTCCACCCGCTCGCGGCGCGAGCCCTGTTCGGGCTGCCGGCCGGGGAGCTGTCCGGACTGGACGTCCCGGCCGAGGCGGTGCTCGGGGCGGCGGCCGGACACCTCCGGGAGGCGGTCCAGGAGGCCCGCGACTGGCCCGGGCGGTTCGCGGCACTGGACGGCGCACTGCTGCGGCTGGCGCGCCCGTCCGGCCAGGTGCCGCCGGAGGTCGTCCAGGCCTGGTCCTCGCTGCGGCGCAGCGCCGGGGCACTGCCGGTGGCCGCCCTCGCCCGGGAGACCGGGTGGAGCGAACGGCACCTGCTGAACCGGTTCCGCCGGGAGACCGGACTCAGCCCGAAGGCCGCCGCCCGGGTGGTCCGGTTCGACCGGGCCCGCCGGCTGCTGGCCGCACCCGGCCCGGCGCCCCGGCTGGCGGAGTTGGCGGCGCGCTGCGGCTACGCCGACCAGGCCCACCTGGCCCGTGAGTTCCGCGCGCTGGCCGGGTGCGCGCCGAGCACCTGGCTGGCCGAGGAGGGGGCGGACGCGGCGAAGTTCCGAAACGTCCAAGGCGGGGCCACCGGGCCCGCGCCAGAGTGGGAGGCATGACGGCGGTCCGACCCGGTGCCCTTCCGGGACCGGCTCGCCACGAGGCGAAGGAGGCACCCGCGATGGATACCGGCACCACGGACACCGAGGGCACGAGCAGCGGGGCGCGCGGCGGCACGACGCCCGCTCCGCAGGTCTGGCCGAGTCTGCGGGCCCGCGACGCCCGCGCACTGATCCGCTTCCTGGCGGAGGCGTTCGGCTTCGAGGAGGTCGTGGCCTACGGCGAGGGCGCGTTCGTGGCCCACGCGGAGCTGGCCTGGCCGGAGGGCGGCGGCGTGATGCTGGGCTCCGACCGGCCGACGCCCGAGGGCGGCGAGCCCTGGCCGGGCGGGCCCGGGACGTTCAGCGCGTACGTGGTCACGGCGGACCCGGACGCCCTGCACGCGCGGGCGGTCGCCGCCGGGGCCCGGATCACCGCCGCGCCGTTCGACACGGAGTACGGCTCACGCGACTTCGCCGCCGCCGACCCCGAGGGCAACCACTGGTACTTCGGCACCTACCCGGGCGCACCGCGCCCCTCGGCGGGCTGAGCCGTGCGGCCCGGCGAGGCGGACGGCTACGTGTCCGACGACGCGCGGCCGGCCGACGCCCCGCCCGACGCACCACCCGGCGCACCGGCGGCCGTGGAGCGGCTGCGGGGCATCTGCCTGGCGCTACCGGAGGTGGACGAGCGGATCAGCCACGGCGAGCCGACCTGGTTCGCCGGTGCCGGCCGCCGGGCGCGGGTCTTCGCGATGCTCGCCGACCACCACCATGACGACCGCCTCGCGTTCTGGTGCCCGGCGGCGGCCGGTGCGCAGGAGTTCCTGGTCGCGGAGGAGCCGGAGCGGTACTTCCGCCCGCCCTATGCGGGACACCGGGGCTGGGTCGGCGTCCGCCTCGACGTGCTGCCGCTCGACTGGGAGCGGATCGAGGACCTGCTCGCGGACGCCCACGCCCTGGTGACCGGCCGGGCATCTTGACGAAATTTTTAGGTCACTCGACCTATTTTCTACTCATGACCACTTCACCGAACGCCCCCGCCCCCGCCCGTTCCACCGACCCGGGCGCCGTCGACACGCTCACCCACGACCCCCGGGGCCCCGTCCTGCTGGTCGGCGGCTACGGAACGGTCGGTGCCGAGCTCGCCCGCCTGACGGCGGCCGACCACCCCGTCCTGCTCACCGGCCGATCCCCGGAGCGGGGAACAACACTCGTCCGCGAGCTCGGCGGCGCCCCGCACGCCGCGGTCCGCCGCTGGGACCTCGCCGACCCGGCGCCCTTCGAGGCGGCGGTGAGCGCCGTCGTGGGCGTCGTCAACGACCCGGACGACCGGGTGCTGCGGGCGGCGGCGGCCGGCGGGGTGCCGTACACCGACATCACCCGCTGGACCGTCCGGCTCCAGCGGGCCGCGACCGTGGCCGCCCTGCTGCGCCCCAGCGCGCCGGTGCTGCTCTCCTCCGCCTGGATGGGCGGTGTCGTCAGCCTGGTCGCCGCCGCGCTGGCGGAGCGGCTCGGCGGGGCGGACCGGGTCGAGACCGCGATCCGCTGGGACCTCGCCGACCGGGCCGGCGCGGACTCCGTCGAGTTCATGGACCGCCTGGGGCTGGACTACGAGGTCGTCCGCGAGGGCCGCCGCCGCACGGTCGCCCCGCTGACCGACGCGGGCACCGTCCGGATCGGCGGCCACCCCACCCGGGTGGCCCGGATCGACACACCCGAGCAGTTCACCCTGCCGCTCACCCTCGGCACCGCCACCGCCACCACCCGGATCGGCTTCAGCTCCGGCCTCAGCACCCGGGCCCTGCTGGCCGCCAAGCACACCGGCTTCTTCCGCTGGGGCCGGGGCGAGCGCTGGGAGTCCGCCCGCCGAGCCCTGCTGTACTCCCCCGGCGACGGCGGCACCGCGCTCCTGCGGATCGACGTCACGCACGGCGGCCGCGGCCTCACCGCCGTGGTCGAGGACCGCGCCGGCCAGGCCCACCTGACCGCCGTCGGCGGTCTGCTCGCCCTGCGCCGCGCCCTCGGCACGGACGGTTCGGCACCCGCCCCGGCCGGGGTCTCCTTCCCGGAACAGGCGCCCCGCCCCGCCGAGGTCCTGTCCGCCCTGGCGGCCCTCGGCGTCACGGTCGACATCCGCCCCGCCACGGGCTTGAATGCTGCCGCATGAGCACCGCACCCGGCACCGGATCCGGCACCCGCCGGCCGACCACCACCCCCGAGGACCCCACCACGAGCGGCCCCGCCGCGTCGACCGATCCCGCCGCCTCGACCGATCCGGCCGACAACCCCGCGCGGACTCCCGCGGCGCGGGCGCGCGGGCGCAAGGGGGCGGAGCGGCGGGAGGCCCTGCTGGACGCGGCGGAGGGGGTGCTGGTCGCCGAGGGCGGGCCGGAGCTGACCATGCGGGCCGTGGCGGCGGCGGCCGGGGTGCGGCTCGGCCACCTCCAGTACTACTTCCCCACGCACGCCGACCTGGTGGCGGCCGTGCTGGAGCGGGTGCTGCGGCGGTCGGCGGAGCGGTTGGCCCCGCTGCTCGCCCCCGGCCCCGGAGCCGACGTCGACGACGGCCCCGACACCGCGGCGGCGGTGGTGGCGGCGCTGCTGGCCGAGCAGGAGGACGCCCGGCTGGTGCGGCTGTTCGCCGAGGTCTGGGCGCTCGCCGCCCGGGACGCGGCCGTGGCGGGCGCCGTCCGGGGGTTCTACGACGACTACCGGGACCAGGTCGCCGGCTTCCTCGCCCGGCGGCGGCCCGGGCTGTCGGAGGCCGATCGGCGGGCCCGGGCCGGGGTCTTCGTGATGCTGATCGAGGGCGCCTCGCTGTTCCGCTCCGGAGTCGCGGGCATACGGGCGCCGGAGACCGACGACGCGCTGACCCGCACCGCACGGGACCTGCTCGGGCCGTAGCCCGCACCGCCCATGCCGCCCATGCCGTCCATGCCGTCCGGGACGGCTCGCGCCACGCCCCCGCCGGGGGCAGACTGGCCGCAACGGACCCGGCCGCGACGGGACGCGCAGCCTCGGAGGCGGCGATGCCGCAGATGGTGGTCGACGGGCGCACGATCGCGCTCTCGCATCTGGACAAGGTGTACTACCCGCAGACCGGCACCCTCAAGGGCGAGGTGCTGCGCTACTACGCCGCCGTCCACGCCGCGCTGCTGCCCCATCTGCACGACCGCCCGGTGTCCTTCCTGCGCACGCCGGACGGTGTGGCGGCCGAGGTCTTCATCGCCAAGAACCCGCCCCCCGGAACCCCCCGCTGGGTGCGGACGACCGAGGTCCCGAGCAACAGCGGCGAGCTGCGCCAGGTGGTGCTGGAGAGCGGCGCCGCACTGCTCTCCCTCGTCAACCTGGGCTGCCTGGAGCTGCATGTGCCGCAGTGGCACACCGCCGCGCCCGGGCTGGCGGACCGCCTGGTGCTGGACCTCGACCCGGGCGCCGGGGCGACCGTCCTCACCTGCCGCACGGTGGCCGGCCTGCTGCGCGAGCGGCTCGCCGCGGACGGCCTGGAGGCCTGGGTGAAGACCTCCGGAGGCAAGGGCCTGCACCTGCTGGTGCCACTGGAGCCGACGCCGAGCGCCCGGGTCTCCGCCTACGCCAAGCAGCTGGCCGCCGACCTGGAGACGGCCCGCCCGGAGCTGGTCGTGCACACCATGGCGAAGGCCCGCCGCACCGGGCGGGTGCTGGTCGACTGGTCGCAGAACTCGGCGAAGAAGACCACCGCCGCGCCGTACACGGTGCGGGCGCAGCAGCGGCCGACGGTCTCGGCGCCGCTCTCCTGGGCGGAGCTGGAGGGCTCCGGGTCGGCGGAGGAGCTGGTGTTCACGATCGCCGACGTCCCGGAGCGGCTGGCGGCGCGCGGCGACCTGTTCGCGCCCCTCCTCGACCCGGCGCGTGCCCGTCCCCTGCCCGCCGCCCCGGGCCGTGCGCGTAGTGCGGGCCAGGCCGGCAAGGCGGGCAAGGCGGCCGATGACCGCCCGGCGGGCGACACCGGCGAAGCACCCCCGGAGACGCGCCCGCCAGCGCTCCCCACCGCCCGCGCGCCGGTGGTCCTGGAGCCCCCGGTGGAGGTGATGCGCCCCGCCGCCGTCCCCGCCGTCCCGCCGGCGGACGGCCTCGGCGGGTCCGGGGTGGTGTACGAGCTGAAGCTGGACGGCTTCCGCTGTGTCGCCTTCGCCCGCGGGCCGACGCGCCCGCCGTTCCTCCAGTCGCGCTCGGGGCGGGACCTCTCCGCCGAGTTCCCGCCGATCGCCGCCGCCGTCGCCCGGCTGCCGGCCGGGCTGGTGCTGGACGCGGAGCTGGTCGCGTGGCGGGGCGGCCGGTTCGCCTTCGAGGAGCTGCTGCGGACCCGCCGGGCCCGGGCCGCCGAGGACGTGGCGCTCGGGCTGATCGCCTTCGACGTGCTGGCGCTGCCCGGCCGGGACGTCCGGGGGCTGCCGCTGGCCGACCGGCGGCGGCTGCTGCTGGCCGCGCTGGCCGACGTCCCGCCCCCGGTCCAGGCCGTCCTGGCGACCACCGACCGGGCCGAGGCGCTGACCTGGATGGAGCGGCTCGCCGACACCGGGGTGGAGGGGCTGGTCTGCAAGGCGGCCGGCGCGCCGTACCGGGCCCGCGGCGCCGGGCGGGTCTGGGTGAAGTACCGGCGCGGCGACACCGTGGACGCCACCGTGCGCGCCGTCACCGGGCCGCCCGCCCGGCCGCGGGCGGTGGTCCTGGAACTGGACGACGGCCGGGTCCTGCTCTCCTCGCCGCCGCTCTCACCACCCCAGTCCCGGCAGGTGGCGGAGGCCGCGACCGGGCGGCTCGGCGCACCCGTCCACGATCCCCAGTACGGCTCCGTCCGGCCGCTCACCACCGCGCTGCGCGCCGAGGTGACCGTGACCGGGCGGCCCCCGACGGCGCTCTTCGTCCGGCTGCGCGGCGACTGAGCCCGGACCCGCACGCCAAGGGAGCCCCGCACCATGGACCGCACCGACGCTGCCGCCGCCGACCCCGGCCCCGACGCCGACCCGCCCGACGAGGACCGACCCGGCGACGGCGCGCCCGTCCACGCGGTCGGCCGGGTCGGCGTCGACTTCCGCTCCGAGGCCCGCCGCGACGGCTTCCGCCACCGGCTGGGCGCGACCCTCGGCGGGGCGCCCCCGGACCCCGGGGACGTCCGGCAGCTGCACGACCACCTCGTCCGCAACCCCTGGGCCTCGTCCGAGCTGACCTGGACGCTCTCCGTCGACAGCACCACGGTCTACGCCCTGGAGGCCGAACCCGCCGTCGCGATGGACTGGGCCGGCCCGCTCCCCGACCGCGAGCCGGACGGGAGCGACGAGGAACGGCTCGCGCTGCTGCGCCGGATCGCCGCCGCACCGCCGGTGCACCCCGTCCACCGGGCGCTGCGCGACACCCTGCTCGGCCAGTCGCTCCCGGCCGGGGACCCGGGCCGCATCGGCCGGCTCACCGTGCCCGGCCGACTCACCGACCGCTCCGCACGGCTGTTCTCCGGCCGCACGGTGCCGGTCGTCCGGGTGAGCGCCGTCGGACTGACCCGCTGGACGGAGACCCCGCTGATCGCGGCCGCCGCGGCCACCGTCGCCGGGGCCGCCCGGCAGCGCCGCCCCGCCGATGACCGCAACCACGACCCCGACCCCGACCGGGTGGCCGAACACGTCCGCGCGCTGCTCGACAGGGTCTACTACCACCTGCGCAACCCGGGCCGGAGCGCCGCCGAGCGGGCGCTGAACCACGCTCTGACCGAGACGGTCCTGACGGGCGGCCTGCTCGCCGAGGGCCCGCTCTCCGCCGACCGGGTACCCGGCGAACCGGCCCGCGACACCGCCGACGCCCCCGGCCTCTACGCCCTGGACACGGTCACCGTCGCCCGGAGCCCGTACTGCCGCACCGGCTCCGACTGCCAGGACGTGCTGGTGCGGTTCCTCGATCCGACCGACGAACGGCGCACCAGGGTCACCTACGTCTGCACCGTCGACGTGAGCGACGACCTGCCGGTCAGCCTGGCGCCGGTCCACCACTTCCTCGGTTGACCCCGTCCGCCTCCGTTCCCGCCGCCGTGTGCCGGGAAGGGGCCGCCTCGTGGGCGACGGGCCACGGCGGGTGCGGACCCCCGGCCGGGCGCGCGTGCGCGAACTCCGTCACCAGCGCCTCGTTGAAGGCCGGCAGGTCGGCCGGCCTCCGGCCGGAGACCAGCGCACCGGGCCCGTCCCGGCAGACGTGCACCGGCTCGTCGACCCAGTACGCGCCGGCGTTGACCAGGTCGGTGCGGATGCTCGGCCACGAGGTGAGGGTGCGGCCGCGCACCGCGTCCGCCTCGATGAGCGTCCACGCGCCGTGGCAGATCACGGCGACCGGCCGGCCGGCGGCGGACAGCTCGTGGACGAAGGCCACGGCGGCCCGGTGCAGCCGCAGGGCGTCGGGGTTGGCGACGCCGCCCGGCAGGACCAGCGCGTCGTAGTCGCCCGGCTCCACCACGCCGACCAGGTCGTCGACGGGGAAGGTGTCCGCCCGGTCCAGGTGCCGGAAGGCCTGCACGCGGCCGGGCCTGGTGGACACCAGCCGAGGCGTGCCGCCCGCCTCGGCGACGGCCTGCCAGCAGGACGTCAGCTCCCGCTGTTCGGCACCCTCGGGCGCCACCAGGAAGGCGACCGTGCGGCCGGTGAGCACGACGAGCCGCACCCGGATCACCCCGTCCGGCGCCCGGCCCTCACCGGTTCGGCACCCATCGGTTCACCCCTCATCGGTTCACCCCTCATCGGTCCGGCCCTCATCGGTCCGGCCCGCACCGCGCGCGTCCAGCGCCGCCCTGTCGAGGGCGACGGGCGGCGGCGCCGAGCCCACCCGGGCGCGCGGGCAGTCCAGGTGGACGACGAGCTCCAGGTGGTCGATCCGGGCGACCAGTCCGACCGGCACCAGGACCGGGGCGCCCGGCACCCACGGCCGGGTGTCCACCAGCAGGTGGTCCCCGGCGTCCTGGTCGACCCGGCCCAGCGGCCCGTCGGTCGCCTCGACCTCGTAGCCGACGAGGGTCGGATCGGCGGCGTGGTGGGAGCCCGGGCGGTACTCCCACAGTTCGGTGGTCATCACAACTCCGGATGGTCCCAGGGCCGTCGATCACGGCGGTCCTGACGGTCACGGTGCTCCTCCCGGCGCCCGCCGCTGTCCGGGTGCTCCCCCGGCCAGCCGCGGGGCCGCGGCCGGCGGTACCCGTCGTCCAGCAGGTCGTCCACCGTCTCCTCGCGGCCGCGCCGGTGGTGGCGCAGCACGGCCGAGAGGCCGGCCGCCAGCGCGACGCTGCCGACCCAGACGACGGCCGAGGCGATCGCCACGGTCCCGGTGGGCTTGCGCACCGCGACGCTGAGGCAGACCGCCGACATCACCAGTGCCGTCATCAGCACACCGACCGGCATCCGGCGGCCGACATCGCGCATCGCGCTCCCCAGCCGGCCCGACCGTTTGGCACCCATGGTGCGCAACCGCCGGTCGAGGCGGGTGTCCCGGCGCAGTTCACCCTCGATCTCGTCCAGGAGCCGCCGCTCCCGTCCGCTCAACGCGGGTCCGTCCATCTCGGTCACCTCCGGCGCTTCCGGTGACGACGTCCTCCCGTCCGGGCGAGTGCCCGGCGGGGTGCGGGCTAACCGCTCCGGCCGGCCGAGGCCGTCGAAGCGGTCGGACGGCGGTCGCCGAACGCCCGGGGGCGGGCGAGCAGGCTGTCGTCCAGCACGCGCAGCAGGGCCGCGGCGTCGCGGTGCACCTCGACGGCGCCCGCGGCCCGCAGTGCGGGCGCGGTGGCACCGACGCCGAGCACGGCGACGCAGACCACCCCGGCCCGGCGCGCCGCCCGTACCTCGGGCACGCTCCCGGCGACGAACACCGCGTGCGCGGGCTCGCCGTCCACCAGGTCGAGCGCGGTCCGGACCGGGTCGTGGCCGGGGTCGGTCACGGTGAGCGCGGGAGCACCGGCCGGCCCGGGGGCGGTCAGCACCACGGTCCAGCCTCGGGCGGCGCACTCGCGCGGCAGCTCGGCGTCGCCGCGTGGCGTCCCACGCCAATCGGCCCCGAAGAGTGCCGCCGAGACGACCGTCATGGCCCACCGTTCCCGTTCCGCACCACCTACCGGCGCGCCCTTCCAGGTTAGGCCCGCACCCCGGACCCGGCATCAGCGTCGCCGCCGCCGTCGGCCCCGCCGGCGATCCCGTCGTCGGTGGCCAGCCGGGCGTGGAGGTGCTCGTCGTGGTGGAGGCCGTCGCCGAAGCGGAAGGACTCGCGCAGGGTTCCTTCGAGCGGGAAGTCGCAGCGTTCGGCGACCCGGCAGGAGGCGGGGTTGTCGACCGCGTGCGCCAGTTCGATCCGCCGGGCGCCGGCGCGCTCGAAGCCCCAACGGGTGATCGCGCGGGTGGCCCGGGTGGCGATGCCCCGGCCGCGGGCGGCCGGCAGCAGCCAGTAGCCGACCATGGCGAGCCCGTCGGCCCGGTCGGTCCAGCGCAGGGCGATGGTACCGAGCAGTTCGGCGGCCTCGGCCTCGGTGTCGACGGCGCCGGTGGCGGCGTCCAGGATCGCGAAGTAGCCGAGACTGCCGTTCTGCCAGCCGGCGGCCCAGCGGTCGAGGCAGGCCCGGGCCTGCACCAGGTCGGCGGCGCGCAGCGGGTTCCAGAGGGCGATCTCCGGATCGGCGGCGGCCGCCGTCAGGCTCTCCACCGCACCGCCCCGGACCGCGAGCCCCGGACTCCAGGGGCGCAGGACGAGGTCGCCCAGGTCGAGCGTGGCCGGGACGAACGCGGGGCCTGCGGCGGCCGCCGGCCCGGTGGGCGTGGAGCCCGGGGACGCGGGCGGGCCCGCCGGGGAGGTGGACAGTACGGTGGAAGGTGCGGTGCTCATTCGATCTTCCTATCCCCCCGCGCTCCCTCCGCGCAACGGGATTGAGGGCCGCCGGCCCCACCGCGGCCGTGGCGGAAATCCAGTGGGCACAATCGCGCGGGCGTGCCACGATCCGGCCATGGTCGAACTCGTCACCATTCACACCTCCGCCCTGGACCACGCCACCCGCCACGCCGTCCGGGGCCTGCTGTTCGAGGAGTTCGACGACATGACCGAGGAGGACTGGGAGCACGGCCTCGGCGGTGTGCACGCGCTGGTCCGCGAGGACGGGGTGGTCGTCGGGCACGCCTCGGTGGTCCAGCGGCGGCTGCTGCACGCCGGGCGGGCGCTGCGCACGGGGTACGTGGAGAACGTCGTGGTGCGCGCCGACCGGCGCGGGCGCGGCCACGGCGCGGCGCTGATGGAGGCCTTGGAGGCGGTCGTCCGGGGCGGGTACGAGCTGGGGGCGCTGTGCGCGGCGGACGACGCGGCGGCGTTCTACGCGGCGCGCGGCTGGCAGCCGTGGCGCGGGCCGCTGGGCGCGTTGACGCCGCGCGGCCCGGTGCCGACGCCGGACGACGAGGGCGAGGTGTCCGTCCTGCCGGGCACGACGGCACCGGACCTGGACGGGCGGCTGATGTGCGACTGGCGCGACGGCGACCTCTGGTAGCCGGGGGTCGCCGCCGCGCCGAGGGCGTCAGATCCGGGCGAGGTAGCCGTTGTCGACGAGCCAGAGCACGTTCAGCCGGGCCGGGCCATCGGGGACGAGCGCGGCGTCGAGCTGGTACTGCAGGCCGTAGCCGGGCTGGCCGAACCAGGGCGCGATCGGGCCGGCGTGCACCTTGAACGGCTTCACCACCGTGTAGTCGTGGTAGTTGCAGGCCTCGGCGGGGTTGCTGTCGAGGCTCTGCGGCGGGATCGAGCGGTTGGCATAGGGCAGGCCCTCGGGGGCGAGGAACGCGCCGTACTCGCTGCCGTAGCGGTCGATCCGCTGGTTCGGGTAGAGGGTGATCTCGAACTCGACCGGGGTGCCGTCGGGCAGGGTGACGTAGCCGTTGGCGGGCGGGTAGATCCAGCCCGGGCCGCCGTTGTTGGCGGTGGGGCTGTAGTAGGTGGCGAGGAACCTGTCCTCCGGGAGGCCCCCGGTGCGCCGGTAGCCGATCAGCTCGCGGCCGACCGGGCCGGTGGTCGGCAGGTCCGCGGGGCCGAGGCGGGGATCGCCCTGGAAGTCCGCCGCGGAGCACGCGCCGGACGGAGTGGCGGCCGCGCCGGCGGCGGCGAGGGCCGGGGTGCTCGGGGCGAGCAGGGCGACGACCGCGGCGAGCGGCACGGCGAACAGGCGAAGGCGCACGTTGTCTCCGTCGTGAAGAGGTGTGGAAGAGCTGCGGTGGTGGCACGGCGAGACGGAGGGACCATGCGTGATCGGTCACCCTCCGTGTCCAGTTCGCCCCCAGGCAAGCGGATCATCTGACCGCACGTCAACCATTGAAGGCCACAACGGAGCTGGATCCCCCGGATTCGGCCAACCGCGCACGCAAGCGCCGGGGGGCGCGCACACTGGAGGGTCACGCCCCCAACCCCGGGCCCGGCGCAGCCCCCGCAACCAGCGGCGAACCACGGCGGAGCCGCCGGGGAAGGCACCAGTTCCATTGACAGCCCGTGAGACCGGGACCGATCCTCGCCCGTACGGCCCGGCCACCTGCCACGGCCGCTCGACGACCGGGGGTGGTCAGCGATGACGGACCAGTGCGCCGCGCGGCGGATGCCGACGTCGGTCCGGCGGGCGGTCGTATGCGTGTGGATCCACGCCGCGCTCAGCGGCTGCTCGGGCCTGCTGCTGCTCGGGGCCCTCGGCCGGAACCAGGGCGACGAGGTCGCGCTGGTGCGCTTCGTCGCGATGACCTCCGTCCTGGTCGGCCTGCTGCTCGGCACCTGCGCCGGCCTCGCCTCGCGCCGCGCGGGCTGGACCAGGACCACGGTGGCCGTCATCGAGGCGCTGTCCGTCACTGCCGCCGCACTCCTGGTGGCGACCGGCTCCTTCGCCGCCCTGACCGGCATCGCCCTCGGCGGCTTCGTGCTGTGGGCCTTCCTCTCCGCCGACGGGCGCGCCTGGTTCAGCGACTAGGCACGCCCGCCGGCGCCGGGCCCGGATGCTCGGGCCCCCGTGCGGAGGATCCGGTGGAGCGCCGTGCCCGGCGCGGAGTCCGGCGCGGGTCACGCGCGGACTCCCCGGCGCGCGGCGGGGTTCAGCCGCGGGTGCTGGGGGCCAGGCGGCCCAGGAGGTGGAGCAGGCGGTCCAGGGCGTCGCGGGAGTTGGGTTCCGTGAGGTTGACCATCAGCCGGAAGGCCGCCCGCAGCAGGGCCGGGTTGCCGAGCCCGGCCGCTCCGGCGGCGCCCACCAGGCGCGGGCGGCTCAGGGCCGCGGCGGTGAGCCGGCCGAGGGCGAAGTAGCCGTCGTAGGCGGCGCGCAGCGCCTGCGGGTAGGCCCGCAGGGCCAGGTCGCGGCCGCGGTCGGTGCGCCGGGCGAGGGCCTGGACGATCGCCTCGGCGGCGTAGCGGCCGGACTCCATCGCGTAGGCGATGCCCTCGCCGGTGGCCGGACTGACCGTGCCTCCGGCGTCGCCGACCAGCAACAGGCCGTCGGCGTAGTGGGGTCGGCGGTTGAGGCCCATCGGGAGGGCGGAGCCACGGATCGGCTCGGTGACGGCCCCGGGGTGGTAGCCGTAGTCGGCGGGCAGGTCCTCGCACCAGCGGCGGAGCAGCTGGCGCCAGTCCACCTCGCGGGGCACCGCGCCGGTGTCGACGACGCCGAGGCCGACGTTGGCCGTGCCGTCGCCCATGCCGAACACCCAGCCGTAGCCGGGCAGCAGGCGGCGGGCCGGGTCGGCGGGGTCGCGAAGGTCGAGCCAGGCCTCCAGGTAGCGGTCCTCGTGGCGCGGGGTGGTGAAGTAGGTGCGGTAGGCGACGCCCATCGCGCGGTCGGTGCGGCGGTAGCGCCGCATCGCCAGGGAGAGCCGGGTGGAGTTGCCGTCGGCGGCGACCACCAGGGGCGCGCGGTAGGTGACGGGGCGGCGCTCCTCGCCGAGCCGGGCGGTGACGCCGGTGATCCGGCCGGTCCGCTCGTCCAGCACCGGGCCCGCCACATTGGCCCGCTCGACCAGGCGGGCGCCGGCCGCGGCGGCCCGGCGGGCGAGCAGTTCGTCGAAGTCGGCGCGGCGGCGGACCAGGCCGAAGCCCGGGAAGGCGGACAGTTCCGGCCAGTCGAGCTCCACCCGGCGTCCGCCCGCGACGATCCGCAGACCGCGGTTGTGCAGCCAGCCGGCGGACTCGGAGACGTCGATGCCGAGGTCGATCAGCTGGCGGACGGCACGGGGGGTCAGACCGTCGCCGCAGACCTTCTCGCGGGGGAAGGCGGACTTCTCCAGCAGGAGCACGTCCAGGCCGGTGCGGGCCAGGTGGTAGGCGGCGGTGGAGCCGGCCGGTCCCGCGCCGACCACGATGACGTCGGCCGCCTGCGCGCCGTTCCCGGGCGGGTCGGAGGGCGCCTCGGCGGGGTCCGGCTGATCGGGACGGGTGGACGACTGCTGTGCTGGGCCGGGCATGCGGCGCTCCCACGGGTGTCGGTCCTGCGGCGGACTCAGCGGATTCGGCGGACACAGACGATATGGACCGCGAACGCCCCGTCGAACCCGACACGCGGGCATCCGGCGCCACACCCGGTGCCACCGGACCGTCCGGGCGCACCGGTCCCTCACAGCCGCGTGACTGAATCGTTGCGATGGACTTGTCGGACAATCGGTTCCGCTCCCTCGCAATTCGGCCAAACCCTCCTTGCAGGGCGGGGTCCGCTGCGGGATTTTGATGCGTCTCATCCGCCGACCACGGTCGGCCGAGGGCTCCCACACTCTCCCCGCGCGGCCTCACCCGGGCCGCCGATCCCCGTTGGACACAGCCATGCGCATTCGCTCCACCGCGGCGAGATCCCTCGTCGCCGTCCCCGCCGTCGCCGCCCTGCTGCTCTCGGCCCCCGCCGCCGAGGCCACCGCCGGAGGCCAGGCCGCGAAGGGCAACAACGGCACGGTCAAGATCCACGACTCGTCGACGGGCGAGGAGCCCAAGAACAACGAGCCCAAGGTCTGCACCTTCTACCTGGACTCGTTCGGCTTCGACGCAGGCCAGGACGTCGTCTGGATGATCGCCCAGATGCACACCGGCGGCAAGGAGACCGCCGTCGTGTACGGCGACATCCCGGTGGACGGCAAGGGCCACGTGCGGACCGTGGACATCAACCTGCCGGACGGCCAGTACAAGCTGTACTGGGAGGCGATCGAGCTGGAGAAGGGCAAGCTGCCCGCCACGCCGCCGAAGCTCAACCACCCGAAGCAGAAGGTGTTCAAGGTCGACTGCGGCGGCCGCACCCCCACGCCGACCGCCACGTCGAACCCGCCGATCAAGCCCACCACCGCGCCGAGCCCCACCCCGAGCACCACCCCCAGCGCGACGCCGACCCCGACGCCGACCAAGCCGGTTCCGGCCACGCCGACCACGGCGCCGCCCGTCACGCCCAGCGCCCCGCCGACCGTCACCCCGTCGGCGACGCCGAGCACGGTGCCCACCGTCGTCCCGAGCGAGACGCCCTCGGCCACCCCGAGCGCGACCCCCACCGTGACGCCGACCGCGACCCCGAGCGCCACCCCGACCGTGACGCCGCCCGCGACCACGCCGCCGGTGAGCCCGTCGGCGACCCCCAGCGCCGCGCCGAGCACCACCCCGAGCACGGCCCCGTCGATCACGCCGAGCACCGAGCCCAGCACCACGCCGAGCACGGCCCCGTCCACGAGCCCGTCGGCCGCCCCGAGCGCCACCGGTTCGCCGAGCCCGTCGGCCAGCGCCTCCCCGAGCGGCCAGGCCCCGCCGCCGTCCCCGAGCGGTCCGGCCCCCAAGCCGACCGCGACCGTCCCGGTGCACACCGCGGCGCCCGGGACCGTCGTCAACCCGGACAACCCGCTGATCATGCCGACCGAGGTCAGCGTGCCCACCCCGATCCCCGGTGCCGCCCTGGTCGGCAAGGACCTCGCGTCCACCGGTAGCGACGGCAGCGCCACCCTGCTGGTGGCGGGCGCGGGCACCGTCCTGCTGCTCGGCGGCGCCGGCGCCGTCGTCTACACCCGCCGCACCCGCCGCTCCTCCTGATCCGGCGCCCGGACCGGTCCGGTACCCGGACCGACCCGGCACCCGAACGCGCGAACGGGCCGGCGACCTCACCAGGTCGCCGGCCCGTTCGCCCGTTCGCTCCCCCGCCTCCTGGGGGCGGCGGCTCACGGGGTGATCGCCAGCTCCACGTAGGCGGCCAGGATCGCCAGGTGCACCGCGCCCTGGAGCGGCGTCGCCCGGCGCGGGATGACCGTCAGCGTGCCGACCACGATGGTCAGCGTGAGCAGCACCAGGTGGGAGGAGTCCAGGCCGAGCACCAGCGGCCCGGAGAGCCAGTAGGAGGCGACGGCCACCGCCGGGATGGTCAGGCCGATGCTCGCCAGCGCCGAGCCGAGCGCCAGGTTGAGGCTGGTCTGCACCCGGTTGCGCTTGGCCGCGCGCAGCGCGGCGATGGTCTCGGGCAGCAGGACGAGCAGGGCGATCACGACGCCGACCACCGAGTTCGGCAGACCGGCCGACTGGACCGCCGACTCGATGGTCGGCGACACGCCCTTGGCCAGGCCGACCACCGACACCAGCGCCACGCCGAGCAGCACCAGGCTGGTGACGGTGGCCCGGCGGGTCGGCGGCTCGGCGTGGTCGTCCTCCTCGACCACCTTGCCCTCCGCGGTGACCGGCAGGAAGTACTCCCGGTGGCGGACGGCCAGGGTGGCCACGAACAGGCCGTAGAGCACGAGCGAGGCGGCGGCCGCGAAGGCCAGCTGGGCGGGCGAGAACTGCGGGCCGGGCGAGCTGGTGGTGAAGGTCGGCAGGACCAGGCTGAGCGTGGCGAGGGTGCCGATGCAGGCCAGTGCGGCCCCGGTCCCCTCCGCGTTGAAGACCGCCACCCGGTACTTGCTGGCCGCCACCACGATGGACAGGCCGAGGATGCCGTTGCAGGTGATCATCACCGCGGCGAACACGGTGTCCCGGGCGAGCGTCGCCGACTTGTCGCCGCCGTCCGCCATCAGGGTCACGATCAGCGCGACCTCGATCACCGTCACCGCGACCGCGAGCACCAGGGAGCCGAAGGGCTCGCCCACCTTGTGGGCGATCACCTCCGCGTGGTGCACGGCGGCGAGCACGGCGCCCGCCAGGAACAGTGACACCACGCCCACCACCCATCCGGGGAGGTCGCGGTGCCAGGTCAGGGCGAGGACGGCGAAGGCCAGCAGCGGCACGACGACGGTCCACTGCGATACGGCCGGTCGGAGCTTGGTGAACATGCCGCCGAGCATCCCATCCGGAAGCACAGGTTCCGCGGCGACGCCACCGGGGAGGCCTCGGATGTGGCCGACCTCATGACCCGGCCACCGTACTCCCGCCGTACTCGGCGAGGTAGCCGAGCACCCTCGTGACGTGCGGTTTCACCCGATCGGGTACACCGCCGGCATCGGCCACGGTCTTGTCGCTCGTCCGGTAGCCGGCCGTCACCAGGGCGGGCAGGTCGGCGGAGGCGTAGCCGCGCTGCTTGAATCGCTGGGCGAGCCAGCAGACGTACCCGCCCATCGCGGCGATCGCGTCGTCGGGGTCCAGGTAGCTCTTGACGCCGTCGTGGTCGGCGTCCTGCGCCCAGGAGTTGAAGACGGTGGGCGTCCACATCGCCACACCGAACTCCCCGGTCTCGGGGCGGCGGGCAGCCGGGTCGAAGCCGGACTCCGCCTTGAGCATCGCGGCCAGCAGCACCGGGGTGACCTCGGGCTCGGGGCAGCGGCGGGCCGCGTCGTCGATCGGGCCGAGCAGCGCGACGGGGACGTCGGCGCCCGGCGGGATCGCGCCGGGCCGCACCGGGCCGCCCAGCGGCGGCGCCCCGGCCGACGCGCTCGGCGAGGCCGGCTCCGGTGCGCCGGTGAGCGCGAGCAGGGCCGTCGTCCCGGCGAGCAGTGCCGCCACGCCGGCGGACCCGCGGCCCCTGCGCGGCCGTACGGCGACCCGTTCGGCACCCGCCCCGCGCGCCTGCGCCAGCAGCGCCGCGAGGTCGACGTCCGAGCGCCGCCGCCGGTCGGCCGCCAGGCAGGCGGTGACCAGCGGCCGCCACCGCTCGGGCAGCGCGGCGTCCAGGCGCAGCGGGGCGCTGCCGCGCGCGTACGCCAGGGCGGCGAGCGAGCGGGCGCGGGCGGTGGCGCCGAGGAAGGGGTGCAGGCCGCCGGTCAGCAGCTGGTGGGCGAGGACGCCGAAGGCCCACAGGTCGGCGCTCGGGCGCAGCGCCACCCCGTGCGCGCCGGTGCGCTGGGACCACCACTCGGGCGGCACGTGGTCGGGCGAGCCGAGCGGCGGGGCGTAGGCGTGGGTGCCGTCGAGTTCGGCGGTCAGGCCGAAGTCGGCGAGCTTGGCGGTGCCGTCGGGCATCAGCAGGACGTTGGCGGGCTTGAGGTCGCCGTGCACCCAGCCGGCGGTGTGCATGTGGCGCAGC
This sequence comes from Kitasatospora sp. NPDC057692, assembly GCF_042799475.1. Classification (NCBI taxonomy): domain Bacteria; kingdom Bacillati; phylum Actinomycetota; class Actinomycetes; order Kitasatosporales; family Streptomycetaceae; genus Kitasatospora; species Kitasatospora sp. NPDC057692. The sequence goes on from NZ_JBHVIV010000005.1 coordinate 151,032, forward strand.
CCGGCGGCGACCTCGGCGAGGATCCGGCCGGCGTCCGGGACGGGGTGCGGCGGCCGGGCGGCGGCCAGGACGTCCTGGAGGCTGCGGGCGGCCCGCTCCATCACCAGGGCGAGCGCGCCGTCCAGTCCGGGGTGGGCCGGGTCGTCGAGGGTGACGACGGCGAGGGTGCGGATCAGGTGGGGGTGGTCGGCGCGGCGGCTGAACCGCAGTTCGCGGCGGGCGAGCTGGAGCATGGTGTCGCGCTGGCCGGGGCTGAGCCGGCCGGGGTGGAGGATCTTGACGGCGGCCTCCTGCGGGCCGGGGGCGGGGTGCCCGGCACCGGACGGTCCGGCACCGGGCACCCCGCCCACCGCCGCCGACGGGTCGCGGCGGGCGGCGTAGACGGTGCCCCACGCGCCCGCCCCGATCCGCCCGCCCAGCCGGTACCCCGCGACGGGGAGGCCGGGCGGCACCTCGAACCCCGGCCCGCCGTCCGGCGGTCCGGCCCGGTGCGGCCGTGCCGCGCGCGCCGCCACCGCCGGATCACCCGCCGCGCCGGGGCGGGAGCAGCGCCAGGTGCTCCTCCCGCACGAGGTCGAACCGCAGGGCCAGGGCCACGAGTTCCTCCCGTTTGCCGCCCGGGTCGGCCGGCTCCACCGGGTCGCGCAGCCGGAGCTTGCTGCCGACCAGGTAGTCGATGTGGTAGTTGACCGCCGTGCGGCTGAGGTTCCGGCAGGACGGCAGGCCGCGCAGCCGTTCCACCACCTCGGTGGCGCCGGGCACGACCGCCGCCGAGGGCGAGCGCAGCCGCGGCTCGCAGAGCGCGAGCAGGACGAGGAAGTACTTGGCGGTCGGGTCCAGGGCGAACGGGCTGACCGTGTGCTCACCGCCCGCCGCGCCGGATTCCCCGGTCAGGTAGGCGTGTTGGGGCGCGAAGACCTTGAACGCCGCCGGCTCGCCGTGGGCCGGCAGCAGCACCCGGGAGATCTCGAACGGGACGGGCGCGCCGAGCCGCCCGGGCGCGACCTTGACGTGTTCGCCGGCGCCTTCGAGGTTCTCGACGACATAGGTGGCGGTGGCGCTGAAGTTGGAGAGCCGCCAGTAGTCCTCGGCGGCGGTGATCTCGCCGGCGCGGCGCGACACGCCCGGGTCGGGGATCGGCACGGCGGCCGGGCGGCCGGGCTCGCCGCGCCCGAACGCGGCCGAGTCGCCCGGCCCGAGGTGCAGCAGGGCCGGACAGGTGGGCGGGGCGCCGCGGGGCGGGCGCGGCAGGCGGGCGAAGCGGCGGTCGGCCGGGGCCGGCGGGCGGGGGTCGGGCAACTGCACGATGACCGTGGTCATCCAGGTCACCTCCGTGGGTCGGCCCGATCGTAGCCGCCCGAACCACCCTGCGGCCGCAGGCCACCCGGACGAGTGAACGGCGCGCCGGGGCGGACCAGTTGTCCGCCGGGGCCGCACCGACCGGGCCCGGCCCGCCCGCACCGGGGCGCCGTCCGGCCGACATCCGACGGTAACCGTGATGTCACTCGCGGGATCGCGGTGCGTGGTCGAGCGGTCACCATGAGTGTGATGCAGCACACATGGGGCATGTCCAGGATGTGTGCAAGACTCGTCCCACAGAGTGAGATTCCCTTTCATTCCAAGGAGGTTGACATCATGCGCGCTCGGATCGCAGCTCTGATGACGGCGGCGGCAGGGATCACGGCGGCCATGGCCCTCCCGGCCACGGCCGTGGCGGCCACGCCGGGCAGCACCGCCGAGACCGGCGCCACCGCCTGCGCCACGGTGCTGAACCACCCGTGCGTCTGGCAGGAGCGGGACGGCGGGGGCGTCGTCGGTATAGCCCAGGTCTCCGCCGAACCCGGCCAGTTGACGATCGTCAGGGTCGAGGTGCGCACCCAGCGCGCCTGGGGCAGCCCGTGGGTGACGGCCGCCTCCGCGACCACCGTCACCACCGGCTCCGCCAAGGCCGTCACGCCCCGCGTGGTCACCGAGGACCTCAGGATGGTCTGCGCCACCGCGGGCCCCGCCCTGGAGGCGGCGCAGCAGGTGACCACCTGTACCGGCCCGTTCTGACGCCCCGTCCGCCGACGGGGTCCTGACGGGCCGGAGCCTCGCGCGCTCCGGCCCGGGCCGGCCACCGGGTCCGCAACCGGTGGCCGGCACCGCCCCCTCGCGCCGCACGCGTCCCCGCCCCCACCAGCCATCACTCAGGATTCTCCCAGCCGTCGCTCAGGTCACCGGCCCGTCGGCAAATGCGCCAACCTCCCGTCGAAACCCTTTTGCGGCCCTCAACCCGGTTCGGAGCATGGGTTTTTGCACTATCTTGGGGATTCGTGGAGCGGGGCGGGCCGCCCACCCGACAGGCGTGCGCCGAGCGGCCGGGCCTGCCGGTGCAGCGTGCTCCACCCCCGCCAGCGCACCATCGCACGGGGAGGAAGGGGGGAGCGCGTCCATGCCCGAAGGAACCGCGCATTCGACCGGGGCCGCCGACGGCCCGCACACCGCAACGGCCGCCGGAACCACCACGGCCACGACCGCCGCGGCCGCGAGCGCCGCGACCAGGACGACCGGGGCGACCACCGCCGCGGTCGCCGCCGAGACCACCACGAGGACGACCGCCGCGACCGACGCACCGGGCGCCCGCCCGCCGCGCGCGCGGCTCGCCGAACGACGGGCCACCGTCGACGCCGTACTGCGCAACTCGCCGCTCCAGCCGCTGTTCCGGCTCGCGGCGCACCGGCGGCTGGCCGTCCTCGCCTACCACGGGGTGGACGACCCCCGGGTGTTCGCACTCCAGATGGAGCGCCTGGTCCGCCACGCCCGCCCGGTCTCGGCGGCCGACGTCGACCAGGCGGTGCACAGCGGCCGGCCGCTGCCCCCGCGCAGCGTGCTGGTCACCTTCGACGACGGCGACCGCACGGTGCTCACCGAGGGCCTGCCCGTGCTGACCCGGCTCGGCATTCCGGCCGCCGCCTTCGTGGTCACCGACCTCATCGGCGGCGACCAGCCGTTCTGGTGGGGCGAGGCCGCCTTCCTCGCCGCGCACGGCGGCGCCGCCCGCGCCCTGGCCGACTGCCCGCCGGGCGGTGTGGTCCGCCGGATGAAGACCCTGGCCGACCGGGACCGCCGCACCGCCCTGGCCGAGCTGCGGGAGAGCGCCGGGATCCGCGCACCGCGCCGGGAGCAGCTCACCCCGGACGACCTGCGGGCACTCGTCCGCGGCGGTGTCGCGGTCGGCAACCACACCGCCGGCCACCCGTGCCTCGACCGGTGCGAGGACGACACCGTCCGGGCCGAGATCGCCGGCGCGCACGAGGCGCTCACCGGCTGGCTCGGGCGGGCGCCCACCGCCTTCGCCTACCCCAACGGCAACCTCGACCCGCGCGCCGAGGCCGAACTGCGCCGCCTCGGCTACCGGACCGGCTTCCTCTTCGACCACCGCCACGACCGGCTGCTGCCGCCGCACCCGCTGCGGATCAGCCGACTGCGGGTCAACTCGACCACCGGCCGGGACCGGTTCGACACCATCCTCTCCGGGCTCCACCCCGCCGTGCACCGCCTGCGCGGCGGCGCCTGACGGGGTCGGCCGGGCGGAGCGGCCCGGCGCGGCTCCGGCGCGGCTCCGGCGCGGCCGGGCCGGAACCGCCCGCGCGCAGGGTCAAGGAACCCTGCGCGGAGGGCCAAGGACGTCCGCCGACCGCCGCGGCAGGATTGGTCGCGGGTACCGCCGGTCCGCGGGGCAGCACCGCCGGAGCACCTCCGCGGACCGGCGCCCGTTCGGGGACGTCCGGGTCGGAGGGTGTGCGGAGATCGGGGGTGCGCTCCGACCGGACGGACCTGACGGACCGAACCGGCCGGAGGCACCCGGAGGCGGGCCGGCGTCGGCCGGAACGGGGCCCGGTTGCCCCGAACCCCGCCGCCGGCGGGTCCGGGTCCGGGAGAATACGGACCGACCCGCGACCGGCCGCCGACCGGCGGCGCACCGGGGCGGGAGAGGCCCGGGGGGCAGCAGACGTGGCAACGGCGCAACCGAGGTCCGCGGGTTCGACACCGTCCGCTCCGGCGCCGGCCGGTGCGGGCGCGCTACCGGTCCGGTACCGGACGGCCGCCCTGCCGGCGGAGGTGGTCGACGGCTGGCGCGCGCTGGCGGCGGGCGAGCCGGGCGGCTCCTGGTTCACCACGCCCGAGTGGGCGCTCGCCTGGTGGGAGACCCTGGGGGCCGCCGACCGGGGTGCCGCCCCCGGTCCCGGCGGCGAGGGCGAGGGCGGGGGCGACGGCGAGATCGTGGTCTGGCGGGACGGGGACGGGCGGGTCGACGCCGTCGTCCCGCTGCTGCGCACCGTCCAGCGCCTCCACCCGCGCGCGCCGCTGCCCCTCCCCTGCCTGACCGTGCTGGGCTCCGGGCCCGGCGCCGCCGACCACTGCGGCTTCGCCGTCGCCCCGCACCGCCGCGCCGAGGTCGCCGACTGGCTGGCCCGGCGCGGGCGGCGGACCACCCTGCTGCTCGCCGACCTCGATCCGGACCAGGCCGGCCTGCTGCCGCCCGGCGCCGTGGAGATCGGCCGAACCCCCTGCCCGCGGGCCGATCTGACGGCCGGGCCGGACGCCCTGGGCTCGCGGCAGTTCCGGGCCAACCTGCGCCGCTACGGCCGCAAGCTGGCCGCCGAGGGCATCACCTTCCGCTGGGTGCCGCCCGCCCTGGCGCTGTCCGAACTCCCGGAGCGCTTCGAACTGTTGCACACCGCCGTCCGGCTGCACCGGCTGCGCCGGGCCGCACTCGGCCGACCCACCACCTTCGACGAGGCCCGCGCGCCGCTGCACCTGCGGGTGATCGAGCGGGCCGCCGACACCGGCCGCGGCGAGGGCCCGGCCTTCCTGGTCGCGGAGCGGGCGGGCGAGGTGGTCGGCGTGCTCTACGGCTTCCAGTGGCGCGACACCTTCGCCTACTACCAGATCGGTTGGGACGTGGCCTGGGCCCCGCTGCGGCTCGGCACGGCGGTGATCGCCGAGGCGATCCGGGCGGCCGCCGGGCAGGGGCTCGCCAGCTTCGACTTCCTGCGCGGCACCGAGCCGTACAAGTACCGCTTCGACGCGGTCGACCGCGAGGACGTCTCCTGGCTGGTGCCGCGCGGCGTGTCCGGGGCCCTGCTCGGCCTCAAGTACCGGGCCAAGGCCGCCCGCCGGGCCCCGGCGGACACTCCGAACACGCCGGACACTCCGACCACGCCGGAGGCGCCGGACGCCCGGACCGGGGACTGACGCACCGGGCGGGGCCCGCCCCCGGGGACTGCTCGTCCCGGGGGCGGGCCCCGCGGCTCCTACGGGTTCCGGCTCAGCTGCAGGTGATCGCCAGCAGCGCGACCCGGCAGGTCCGGCTCGCCGCGTCGTTGGCGGGCACCGGGTCGGCCGGGGTCCCGGCCGTACGGGCGGTGGTGACGGTGAAGGTCCGGCCGAGGTTGAGGAGCTGGCTCACCTGCACGGTGAGGTGGCGGGTGACGCTCGCGCCGACGGCCGGCGGGGCGGTGAGCGCGCAGGTCAGCTGCCCCGCGGCGACGGTGCAGTCCGGACTGGTCGCGACGAGCCCGGTCGGCAGCGCCGCCGTCACCGTGGCACCGGTGGCCGCGTCGGGGCCCTGGTTGGTGACGGTGAGCGTGTAGTCGACCCGTCCGCCGAACAGGCCGGACACCGGGGAGGCGGCGAGCGCGACGGCGAGGTCGGCGGTGGGCGCCTGGTAGCCGAACCGGTCGGCGGCCGAGACCGCGCTGGTGCCGCCGGGCGTGGTGACCCGGACGTCGACCGTCCCGGCGGCGGCCGCGGCCGGCGCGGTCGCCGTGCACGAGGTCGCGGTGCAGGAGAAGGACGTGGCGTTCCCGGCGGCGCCGAAGCTCACCGCGGTCGCGCCGGCCAGGTCGGTGCCGGTCACGGTGACGACCGTGCCGCCGGCCTGCGGGCCGCTCGCCGGGTTGATCCCGGTGACGGCCGGCACCGGCGGCGGGAAGTCGAGGACGCTCACCGCGCCGCCGTCGAAGTCGGCCAGGTAGCCGCGCCGGCTGTCGGACGCCACCGCCAGGGTGAACGGGCTCGCCCCGACCGGGACGGTGGCGGTGACGCTGCCGCTCGCGGCGTCGAGCACGCTGAGCGTGTTGTCCGCGTAGTTGCTGGCGTAGACGGACCGCCCGTCGGGGGCGACGGCGACGGCGTACGGGTTGGCGCCGACCTCGACGGTGTCGGCGACCTTCCCGGTGGCGACCTCCAGCGCGCTCACCGTGGAGTCGCCGCCGTTGCCGGTCCAGAGTTCGGAGCCGTCGGGGGTCAGGGCGAGCCCGAACACGCCATGGCCGACGGGTATCGAGGCGCTCACGGTGGCGGTGGCGGTGTCGATCACGTCCACCCGCTGGGCACCGGAGGCGGCGACGTACACATGGGCGCCGTCGGGCGCGACCGCCACCCCGTGCGGCTCGGCGCCGACCGGGACGGTGGCGGCGACCGTGTTGCTCGCGGTGTCGAGCACGCTGACCGTGCCGGCCGCCGCGTTGGTCACGTACGCCCGGGCGCCGTCGGGGGCGAGCGCCACGCCGAAGGCGCCGGCGCCGACCGGGACGGTGGCGGCCACCGTGTTGCTCGCGGTGTCCACCACGCTGACCGTGCCGGACAGGTGGTGGGTGAGGTAGGCGCGGGCGCCGTTGGGCGCGACGGCGACCGCGTAGGAGCCGGTGCCGGCGGTGAAGGTGCCGGTGACCGTGCCGGTGGCGGTGGACAGCACCGTCACCGTGCCCTCGCTCTGGCTGGTCACATAGACCCGCCCGCCGTCCGGCGTGAGCGCGACACCCGCCGGGTAGGGCGCGACGGCGACGGTCGCCGTGACGGCGGGCGGCGGTGCCGCGCTCGCGCCCGCGGCGTCGGCGGCCGCCGTGCCGGGTTGGGAGAGCAGGGCGGCCGTGGCCGCGCCGACGGCGGCCACGGCCGTCCAGGAGCGGCGCGGGGAGGGGCGTGTGGTCACGGGGTCTCCAGACTCGTCGGTTCGTCGTTCGTTCGTCGTTCGGTTCACCGGGCGGTGCGCGGTCGCTTCGGGCGACCCGGGGGGACCGCCGGGTCGCCCGAAGCGTAGAAGCCTGATTGACGAAGCGTCAGGAGATGAGCGGGATTGTTGCCAACCGTTCAATTCTGGTCAGTTGGTCCCTGTTCGAACCGTCAGTGCCACCCCGGCACCGGCGCCACAGTGGCCACGTAGCGCCGCAGATCGTCGAGATAGCCGTCCGCGTACACCGAGCGCGGCGCGGCCACCGCGACGAACAGGCCCCGCAGCGACCCGTCCTCGGCCCAGGGGCGCGCGATGCCGCGGCCGGCGCCCGGGTAGCGGTGGACCGTCAGCGGCCCGCAGGGCGAGCCCCGACCCGAGCACCCACCGGAGCCATCCGCGCGGCCCGCGCGCCGCCCGATCCCTCGACTTCAGTATTTCTATCACTCTCAAAACGATCGTACACATATCGATAGTTTTGAGAGTACTACACTCTTCGACGGGAGACCGGCAAGGCGGCGGCGAGAGGAGCGACGGCGATGGCCGAGGAGCAGCGGGCCGAGGTGGCCACCCGCACCCTGGTGGAGGGCATGGTCAGGGTGGACGGCACCATCGACGCCGGTGAGCTGTACGGGGTCGCGGGGGCGCTCGGGATGACCGACCAGCAGGTGCGGCTGTGCATCAAGCGGATGGCGGCCGACGGCCTGCTCGTCCAGGAGGGCCGCGGCCGGCGCGCCGTGCTGCGCGAGACCGACCGAGCCCGGCGGGCCGCGGAACCCGAGGTGGAGTTCGTCCGCCACATGTACGCCCAGGACGCCGGGCTCGCCCCGTGGGACGGCCGCTGGCACCTCGTCGCCTTCGCCGTGCCGGAATCCGCCCGCGCCGCGCGGGACGCCCTGCGGGAGGCCCTGGTCCGGCTCGGCGGCGCGGCCGTCCAGGGCGGGGTCTACGTCAGCGCCAACGACTGGGAGCCCTACGTCGGGGCCGAGGTGGACCGCCTCGGCGTCCGGGACTGCGTCACCCTGCTCACCAGCACCGATCTGCGCGTCGGCGGCGAGGACGACCCGCTCGCCGTGGCCCGCCGGCTCTGGCCGCTCGACGAGCTGGCCGAGGGCCACCGCCGGCTGGCCGCCCTCGCCGCCGACCGCCTCGCCCGGCTGACCGCCGAGGCCCCGGACGACGCGCCCGCGCGGGTCGAACAGCTCGCGATCGCCGTGGAGCTGGCCGCCGAGTTCACCCGCGCGACCGAGCCGGACCCGCTGCTGCCGCCCGAGCTCCTCCCCCGGCCCTGGCCCGGCGCCGAGGCCCGCGCGCTCGCCGCCGACTGCTGGCGCCTGCTGCGCCGCGCCGAACAGGGCGCCCCCGAACCCGGCCCCCGGTTCTTCCAGCGCTACGACGCGCTGATGGCCGAGATCACCGGCGAGGCGCGGACGGCCTGAACGCCGGGGCGGGGGCGTCCGGACCGGGGCGGGTCAGCGCTTGACTGCCACCCCGCCGTACATCGCGATGTTCTCGTCGCGGACCGACGCGGCGCCGGGCTCCGGGTGCCAGCGGTGGACCAGGGTGACGCCCGGGTCCAGCAGCTCGCAGCCGTCGAAGAAGGCGAGCGCCTCGGCCCGGTCCCGGATCTGCAGCGGGATGCCCCGGGCGTTGTACTCACGGCCCACCCCGCCGACGCCGACCGGGTCGGTGTCGCCGGTGAAGACGGTCAGCGCCAGGAAGCTTCCCGGCGCCAGACGGTCCATCAGGCGGTGGACGACGCGCCGCGGGTCGTCCTCGTCGAGCACGAGGTGCACGATCGCGATCAGCGAGAGCGCCACCGGCCGGGAGAGGTCCAGGACGTCGCGCAGCCGCGGCGAGTCCAGGATCGCGTCGGCGTCCCGCAGGTCGGCGTCCAGGTAGGCGGTGCGGCCCTCGGGCCGGCTGGACATCAGCGCGCGGGCGTGGGTCAGCACGATCGGGTCGTTGTCGACGTACACCACGCGCGACTCCGGCGCCACCTCCTGGGCGATCTCGTGCACGTTCGGCGAGGCGGGAATGCCCGCGCCGATGTCCAGGAACTGCCGCACGCCGTGCTCTTCGGCGAGCCGGCGGACCGCCCGCTCCATGAAGCCGCGGGTGCTGCGCATCGAGATCGGCAGGGCCGGCCAGGCCTTCACGGCGGCGTGGGCGGCGGCCCGGTCCGGCTCGAAGTTGGTCTTCCCGCCGATGAGGTAGTCGTACACCCGCGCCGAGTGCGGGACGTCCATCCGCAGACCGGCCCCCGTCCAGCCGTCGTCGTCCCGCGAGCCCGACACCCGGTCAGCGCGTGCCATCGCCGCCCCTCTCCCGATTCCCCGTTGCCGTACCGTTCGCTCCCCGTTGGCGCTCCGCCCGCGTCAACTCCACTGGCGGAACGCCTTGGTGCGCATGGTAACCGTAACCCGGAGGCCGGCGGCCGGTCGGGGCCTCAGCTCTGCCCGAACAGCGCCCCGAAGGCTGCCTCCAGGCCGCTCACCGCCGCGGCCAGCACCGCGACCGAACGCAGCGCGTCGGCCACCGTGCGGACCCGGCGGCGCAGCGGCCCTTCGCGGGGCTCGTCGAGGGCCGTCTCGTCGAGGATCTGGGCGAGTGCGGCATCGGCGTCCTCGGCGTCCGCCGCCGGTACGGCGCCCGGCTGTTCGGCGCGCAGCCGGGCGAGCGCGGTGCGCAGCGCCTCGGCCGCCGTCCGCAGGCCCTCGGGGCCGCCCGGGCCCGCGGCCGCGGCGGTTCCGGCGCCGATCGAGACGGTCGCGCCCCGGCCTCCGGCCACATGGCCGTGCACGGTGGAGCCGACCACCTGGACGCCGCCGTCGTTGCGGTTGCCGCCCCCCGGCGGCACCTCCGGCCGTTCGGTCATGTTCCTCTCCCGTCCGCGAGGTTGACGTTGGATCCGGATCCCCCGGCGACCGGTCCGTGCACGGTGGAACCGACCACCTGGACACCGCCGTTGTTCACATTGGTGATGCTCTGGGCCTGCTTCTCGAAGGCGCCGCTGTCGTAGCCGCGCGCCTTCAGCTCGTCGCCGACCGCGCTGAACACCCGCTGGGTGACGGTGTTGAGGAAGCGCTGCACGTCGTGCGCCTGGAAGAGGTTCTGGAACTCGTCCGACGCCCCGAGTTCGCGCACGCTCAGCCGGGGCGCGTAGTCGACCGCGTAGCCGGAGCGGACCAGGTGCCGGTAGCGGGCGTCGAGCCGGGACGCGCGGCGGCGCGACGCCCGGGACTCCCGCAGCTGGCCCACCGCGATCCCGACGTCGCCGACCAGGGAGCGGGCGGACCAGCCGAGCGCGTTCCACAGGTGTTCCAGGTCGGAGCGGCGGCCCAGCAGGTCGATCACGTGGTAGGCCTGCGCCACCGGCCCCAGCGCGTAGGGCAGCCACTCCAGGTAGAGCAGCCCGCCGCGGGTCGTGGCCCGGACCAGGACGGTGACGACCACCTCCTCGTGCCAGGAGCCGACCCGGATCGCCAGGTAGTGGCGCAGCCGCTCGTGCCCGGTGCGGCTCAGCAGGTCCACCCAGGCGGGTTCGAGCAGGACCTGCCCGGCGGCCCGGCCGGACATCGCGCCGAGCCAGGCGTCCGGGTCGTCGTGGCGCAGGCTGGGGCGGAACACCCGGTCGGTGACGGTGAGTCCGCGCAGGGGGTCCTCCGGGTAGGCCGGGTCGTCCGCGAGCGCGCGGACCCGGTCGGCGACGGCGCGGTAGAGGGTGGCGGCGTCGATCGGGGCGGGGGCCCGGCCGGCGGCCGCCCGGGCGGGGGCGGGGCGCAGTTCGAAGGTCATCCGCCAGCTGTTCCCCGGCACGCCGAGGCCGACCAGCGGCGCCTCCCGGCGGTAGAGCAGCTCCGGTCCGCCCTGCTGCTCGCGCAGCCGCTCGTACAGCCAGGTCGCCCGGACCCCCCGGGGCTCCGGCGGCGGGAGGGCGCCCGGGGCCGGGTCGGCGAAGGCCGCCAGCCGGACCCGGATCCGGTAGCGGAGCGCGGCGACGACCAGCCACAGCAGCACGAGCACCAGGAGGGCGGAGACGCCCTGGTCGCGGAACCGGTACAAGAAGTTGTGCGGGTCGACGAGCGCGGCCCAGTCGTCGGTGATCTCCGACAGTCCGGCGACGTAGTCGTAGTCGCGCCAGACCCGGAACTCGTCGTAGCCCAGCAGGACGAGGCGGGCGGCCACCAGCACGGCCGCCGCCGCCAGCAGCCGCCGCGCGAGGCCGGCGCCGCTCGCGCCCCGCGCCCGGCCCCGGGGGACGCGCCGGGCGTCCTCCTGGCGCTCGACCTCCAGCCGCTCGACCTCCAGGCCGAGGCGGTGGTCCAGCCGGCCCGTGCCGCCGCCGCTGAAGAGTCCCACCAGGGCGACCGCCGTGAGGGCCAGCACGGCGGTGGGCACCCCGAAGAACGGGGAGCCCAGGACGAGGACGAGCAGGCAGAGCGCGCCGGTCCCGGCCTCCCAGCGGCGGGCGGTGAGGGCCTCGTGCAGCACCCGGACCAGGTCGGTTCCGGGCGAGGGGGCGGGGATCCGGAAGGAGTGCTCGACGAGCTCCTCGATCAGCCGCGCGCGGAAGCGCCGGTCCAGCCAGGCGGCGGCGCAGAGGTAGCGGGTGGCGTCGCCGGGGACGGGGCCGGCCTGCCGGCGCAGGTTCTCGGGCGTCGCCGGGACGGCCGGCCCGGCGGGCGGCGCGGTGGGCGACCCACTGGGCGGCGCGGCGGGTCCGGCGGGCGGCGGCGCCGGGTGGGCCGGCGCGTCCTGCGGCAGGGGCCGGACCGGACCGAGCGGGATCGACGACGCCGGCGGATACCCCGGCGGCGGGGCGGACGGCCGCGGCGGCGGATACGGCGGTGGCCCCTGTGACGGAGGTGGAGGCAGGTTGCCGCTGTCCATGATTCCCCCAGTTCCCGGCTCGCCGATCGGGCGAACGAGCTTGGCCAGTAGAGCAGTTGACATTCCCGGTGGACGGCCTCCGACACCCGCCGACGGGTAACGGTTCGGCTCCGCCGGGTGACCCGTGCAAGAAATTGGAGTTTCGGAGTCGCATTCGATAGCTTTTCGAACGTGAGGCTGACCAAGAGCACCGACATCGCCCTCCGCATCGCCATGCGGCTGGCCGTCCTCGACGAGGAGGCCAATCCGACCACCCGCGAGGTGGCCGAGGCGGTCGGCGTGCCCTACACCCACGCCGCCAAGGTGGTCAGCCGGCTGCAGCACCTGGGCGTGGTGACGGCACGGCGCGGTCGCGGCGGGGGCCTGTCCCTCACCTCGGCCGGCCGCACCGGCTCGCTCGGCGTCCTGCTGCGCGAGCTGGAAGGGGTGGGCGACGTGGTCGGCTGCGAGGACGACCCGCCGTGCCCGCTGCGGTCGGCCTGCCGGCTGCGCGGGGCACTGCGCACCGCGCAGGAGGCGTTCTTCGCCACCCTCGACCCGCTCTCGATCGGCGATCTGGTGACCGCGCCGACCGGGCCCGTGCTGCTCGACCTCACCCTGGGACCGGGTCTCGCCCCGAGGCCCGAACCCGTCGCCGGCCCCACCGGCTGACACGCTCCGGCACACCCCGACGCACCACCCGCAGCACCCCGCCACCCGCAGTACCGCACGGCCCGCAGTACCGCACCTCCCCACGCCGGCCCGGGCATCCGCACGGCCGTAAATACGACTCTCAGATACCAATTTGGAGCGCATCCCATGCTGTCCGCCAAGTCCGCCGAGGTCGTCGAAGCCACCCTGCCCGCCGTGGGCGGTGCGATCGGCGACATCACGCCGCTCTTCTACGACAAGATGTTCGCCGCCCACCCCGAGCTGCTGCGCGACCTGTTCAACCGCGGCAACCAGGCCAACGGCAGCCAGCGGCAGGCGCTCGCAGGCTCGATAGCCGCCTTCGCGACCGCACTGATAGCCGCCCCGGACAGCCGTCCGGACGCCCTGCTCGCCCGCATCGCCCACAAGCACGTCTCGGTCGGCATCAGCAACGACCAGTACCGGATCGTCCACGAGCACCTCTTCGCCGCCATCGTCGAGGTGCTCGGCGAGGCCGTCACCCCCGAGGTCGCCGCCGCCTGGGACGAGGTCTACTGGCTGATGGCCAACGCGCTGATCGCCATCGAGGACCGGCTGCGCGAGGAGGCCGCCGCCGCCCAGAGCACCGACCCGGCCGACCTGTGGCGCCCCTACACCGTGGTCGCCCGCTACCAGGAGACCGACGACGTCACCACCTACCTGGTCCGCCCGGCCGACGGCAAGCCGCTGCCGCCGGCCGAGCCCGGCCAGTACGTCTCGGTGCGCGCCGAACTCCCGGACGGCGCCCACCAGATCCGCCAGTACAGCCTCTCCGGCGCCCCGGACGGCGCGCTCCAGTTCAGCGTGAAGCGCGCCACCGCCGAGGTCGCGGGCGGCCCCGAGGGCGAGGTCTCCAACCACCTGCACGAGACCGTGCGCGCCGGCGACGTCCTCGACCTCGCCCCGCCGTTCGGCGACGTCGCGCTCGCCGAGGGCGACGGCCCGGTGCTGCTCGCCTCGGCCGGCATCGGCAACACCCCGATGACCGCGATGCTGGCGAAGCTCGCCGCCACCGGCTCCACCCGCCGGGTCGTCACCGTGCACGGCGACCGCGACCAGCTGTCGCACGCCTTCCGCGCCGACCTCAACCAGCTGACCGGCAAGCTGGCGAACGCCGCCTCGCACGTCTTCTACGAGCAGCCGCTCGGCGACTGGCCGGCCGAGCGCACCGGTCTGGTCGACCTGTCGACGGTCGAGGTCCCGGCGGGCACCACCGCCTACCTCTGCGGCCCGCTGCCCTTCCTGCGCGCCGTCCGCGGCCAGCTCCTGACGGCGGGCGTCCCGGCCGCCGACATCCACTACGAGGTGTTCGGCCCCGACCTCTGGCTCGGCCAGGACGCCTGACCCCGGGGGACCCGCCGCCCCCGAGGCGGGACCTCCGACCGGCGCCGCCCCCGGACACCCGTGTCCGGGGGTGGCGCGCCCGGCGTGGTGCCCTGCCGGTCCGGCCGCCCGCTCGGTACGATCACCGGCGGACCGGCCCGACCGACACGGATCGACACGGATCGACGCCGGCCGGCACCGGGACCACCACCGGACCGAGGGCACGGGAGGACCGTTGCGCGTCGCACTGTTCGCCACCTGCGTCAACGACGCGCTGCTGCCGTCCACCGCGATCGCCACCGTCCGGCTGCTGGAACGTCTCGGCGTCGAGGTCGACTTCCCGGCCGCGCAGAGCTGTTGCGGCCAACCGCAGTACAACAGCGGATACCGGAGGTCCTGCGAACCGCTGGTCCGCCGCACCGTGCGGGCCTTCGCCGGGTACGACCACGTGGTGGCGCCGTCCGGCTCCTGCGTGGCCATGGTGCGCGACGCCCACCCCCGGATCGCCGCCCGCGCGGGCGGCGCACTCGCCGCGGACGTCGCCGGGCTGACGCCCCGGGTCCACGAGCTGACCGAGTTCCTCACCGATGTGCTGGGCGTCGAGGACGTCGGCGCGTGGTTCCCGCACACGGTCGCCTACCACCCCTCCTGCCACGGGCTGCGACTGCTCGGCCTCGGCGACCGCCCGCTGCGGCTGCTGCGCGCCGTCCGCGGACTGGAGCTGGTCGACCTGCCCGAGGCCGAGGAGTGCTGCGGCTTCGGCGGCACCTTCGCCGTGAAGAACCCGGCGGTCTCGGCCGCGATGGCCGCCGACAAGACCGCCAACGCCCTGGCCACCGGCGCCGAGGTGCTGTGCGGCGGCGACAACTCCTGCCTGCTGCACCTCGACGGCACGCTGCGCCGCCGGGGCGCGCCGCTGCGGACCCTGCACCTCGCCGAGATCCTCGCCAGCACCGAGGCCGAGCCCTGGCGGGCGGAGGCATGAGCGGAGCCTTCCTCGGAATGCCGGCCTTCCCGCCGGGCGTCGACCCCGGGACCCCCTTCCCGCAGGCCGCCGCCGACGCCGTGCGGGACGGGCGGCTGCGCGCCAACCTGCGGCACGCCACCCGCACCATCCGGGAGAAGCGCGCCCGCGCCGTCGCCGAACTCGCCGACTGGGCCGAGCTGCGCGCCGCCGCCAAGGCCGTCAAGGACCGCACCCTGCGCGAACTCGACCGCCACCTCCTGCGGTTGGAGGAGAGGGTGACCGCCGCCGGCGGCACCGTGCACTGGGCCGCCGACGCCGCCGAGGCCAACCGGATCGTCACCGCCCTGGTCCGGGCCACCGGCGAGCAGGAGGTGGTCAAGGTCAAGTCCATGGCCACCCAGGAGATCGGGCTCAACGAGGCGCTGGCCGAGGCCGGCATCCGCGCCTACGAGACCGATCTCGCCGAACTGATCGTCCAGTTGGGCGACGACCGCCCCTCGCACCTGCTCGTCCCGGCGATCCACCGCAACCGCGGCGAGATCCGGGAGGTCTTCGCCCGGCGGATGGCCGACTGGGGCCGCCCGGCCCCCGACGGGCTCACCGACGCGCCCGCCGAACTCGCCGAGGCCGCCCGGCTGCACCTGCGGGAGAAGTTCCTGCGGGCCCGGGTCGCGGTCTCCGGCGCCAACTTCATGATCGCCGAGACCGGCACCCTGGTGGTCGTCGAGTCGGAGGGCAACGGGCGGATGTGCCTGACCCTCCCGCGCACCCTGATCTCGGTGGTCGGCATCGAGAAGGTCCTGCCCGAGTGGCGGGACCTGGAGGTCTTCCTGCAACTGCTGCCGCGCTCCGCCACCGCCGAGCGGATGAACCCCTACACCTCGCTGTGGACCGGCACCCACGCCGACGGCCCGGGCGGCGACGGGCCCGAGGAGTTCCACCTCGTCCTGCTCGACAACGGCCGCACCGACGCGCTCGCCGACCGGGTCGGCCGCCAGACGCTGCGCTGCATCCGCTGCTCGGCCTGCCTCAACGTCTGCCCCGTCTACGAGCGGGCCGGCGGACACGCCTACGGCTCGGTCTACCCAGGGCCGATCGGCGCCGTCCTCACCCCCCAACTACGCGGCACCACCACCCCGTTGGATGCCTCGCTGCCGTACGCCTCCTCGCTCTGCGGGGCCTGCTACGAGGTCTGCCCGGTGGCCATCGACATCCCCGAGGTACTGGTCCACCTGCGCGAGCGGGTCGCCAGGCAGCGCGGCCACCGGCTGGAGCGCGCCGCGATGGCCGCCGCCGGCTACGTCCTCGACCGCCCCGCACTGCTGCGGGCCGCCGAACGGGCCGCCGCCCGCACCCGCCGGCTCCACCCGCGCCGGCTCCCCGGCCCCGGCCGGGCCTGGACCGACACCCGCGAACTGCCGGCCGTCCCGCCCGAACCGTTCCGCGACTGGTGGCGGAGGAACCGCACATGAGCAGCCCGCCACCCGCCGCCGGCGGCTCGCGCGACCTGGTCCTCGCCCGGATCCGGGCCGCGGTGCGCACCGGCGCGCCCGAGGAGCAGGAGCCCGTCCCGCGCGACTACCTGCGCAGCCACGCGCCCGCCGACGACCCCGACGCGCTGCTCGACCTGCTGCAGCACAACCTCGCCGACTACCGCGCCCTGGTCCACCGCTGCACCGCCGACCGGCTGCCGCTGCTGCTCGCCGCCCTGTTCGAGGCCCGCGGCGCCCGCACGGTGGCCGTCCCGCCGGACCTGCCGCCCGACTGGCTCGGCGTCACCCGCGCCCGCGCGCTCCCGGACGACGGCCCCGACGGCCCGCTCACCGCCGCCCGGTTGGAGACCGTGGACAGCGTGCTCACCGGCTGCGCCCTGGCGATCGCCGAGACCGGCACCCTCGTCCTGGACGCCGGCCCGGCCCAGGGCCGCCGCCTGCTCACCCTCGTCCCCGACCACCACGTCTGCGTGGTCCTGGCCCCCGAGCAGGTGGTCGCCTCCGTCCCGCTGGCCCTCCCCCGCCTCGACCCCGTCCGCCCGCAGACGTGGATCTCCGGGCCCTCGGCCACCAGCGACATCGAACTCAGCCGCGTCGAGGGCGTGCACGGCCCCCGCACCCTGGAGGTCGTCCTGGTGACCGCGGGCGGGTGACCGCGGGCGGGTGACCGCGGGCGGGCGCCGGCCGGCGGATGACGGTCGGCACCCGCCGGCCGGCGCCCCGAGCGGCCGGTGATCAGGACGGCCGGAGCTCCAGCGTGCAGCACTTCGGGCCGCCGCCGCCCTTGAAGAGCTCGGAGAGGTCGACCGGTATCGGCTCGTAGCCGGCGTCGGCCAGTTGGGCGGCCAGGGACTTCGCGGCCTCCGGGAGCAGCACCCGGCGGCCGTCGGAGACCGCGTTCAGGCCGAACACCTCGGCGTCCTCCCGCTCGGCGAGGACGGCGTCCGGGTAGAGGCTGCGCAGCAGTGCCTGGCTGTCCGGGGTGAACGCCTCCGGGTAGTACATGATCTGGTCGTCGGCGAGCACGGCCAGCGCGGTGTCCAGGTGGTAGAACCGCGGGTCCACCAGGTCCAGGCTCAGCACCTGGAGGCCGAAGACGTCCCGCGTCTCGGCGTGCGCGGCCGGATCGGTGCGGAAGCCGGAGCCCGCCAGCACCCGGCGGCCGACCAGCAGGTGGTCCCCCTCGCCCTCGTTGACGTGCTCGGCCCGCCGCACCTCCCGGTAGCCGCCGGCCCGGAACCAGGACTCGTGCGCCTCCGACTCGGCGGCCCGCTCGGCGTGCCGGAAGGTCGCGACCAGCACCCGGCCGTCGAGCACGGTGGCGCCGTTGGCCGTGTACACCATGTCCGGCAGGCCCGGCACCGGGTCGATCAGCTCGACGGTGTGGCCCAGCTCCTCGTACAGCGCGCGCAGCCGCTCCCACTGGCGGACGGCGAGCGAGGTGTCGGTCGGCTGCGAGGGGTCCATCCACGGGTTGATCGTGTACTCCACGGTGAAGTACGTCGGACGGCACATGAGGTAGCGCCGCGGCCTCGCGGTGCGCTCCGGGAATCGGGTGGGCATGCGGCGACCTCCGCCATCGGGAACGGTGCTCGGGACGGGACTGGGACCGGACGCGGGCCGTCGGGAACGGGGCGCGGGTGACGGCCGGCACCGGCGCCTCGCGGCCCAGAGGGCGGCTGCCCCGGCGGGACCGTTCGCACACCCGGGCCGGCCGACCGGACGGCGCAACTCCCCCGCGCACCCGGCGCGTCCGCCCGCGCGTCCCCGGCGCACGAGGGCGCGCACCAGGACACGTGGCCGATCTCACGTACCGCCACCGGCCACCTACGGTGGCGTAGGTCACTTCAGAAGGTGAACTATCTCTTTCATGCCGAACCTCCAGGAGACCCTTGACCTCGATTCGTACGTCGCCCTCGGGGACAGCTTCACCGAGGGGCTGAACGACCCGGCGGCCGACGGCGCCTTCGCCGGCTGGGCCGACCGGCTGGCGGTACTGCTCGCCGCGGACCGGCCGCCGGGCGGGTTCCGGTACGCGAACCTCGCGGTGCGCGGCCGGCTGCTGGACCAGATCGTGGCCGAGCAGGTGCCCCAGGTCCGCCGCATCCAGCCGGATCTGGTGACCTTCTGCGCGGGCGGCAACGACATCCTGCGGCCCGGCAGCGACCCCGACGAGGTGGCCGAGCGGTTCGAGGCCGCCGTCGTCCAACTCGCCGGCTCGGCGGGCACGGTGCTGATCTGCACCGGCTTCGACACCCGCGGCGTGCCGCTGTTCAAGCACCTGCGCGGCAAGATCGCCACCTACAACGGCCACATGCGGGCGGTCGCCGACCGGCACGGCTGCAAGGTGGCCGACCTGTGGTCGCTGCGGGCCGTCCAGGACCGCCGGGCGTGGAGCGAGGACCGGCTGCACCTGTCCCCCGAGGGCCACCAGCGGGTCGCCCTGCTGGCCGCCCGCTCGCTGGGCCTGCGCACCGCCCAGGACCCGGAGGCGCCGTGGCCGTCCGCCCCGGTGCCCTCCCCCGCCGAGCAGCGCCGGGAGAACCTCCAGTGGGCGCGCGAGTTCCTGCTGCCGTGGGTCGGCCGCCGGCTGCGCGGCGAGTCCTCCGGCGACCACGTCGAGGCCAAGCGGCCGGAGCTGCTGCCGCTGTGACGGGACCGTTCCGATGACGCCGCCCTGACGGAGCGTCAGGCCGCCCGCGCGCCCCGGTGCGCGAGGGCGGCCAGGGCGGCGCCGACGAGGTACCAGAGCAGGTCCGGCGGGTTGAAGGTGCTGCCGAGCACCAGCCGCGCGAGCGCGCTGTGCCGGGCCAGGCCGTCGGGGACGCCGGTGAGCTGGAACAGTTCGACGGCCCAGCTCAGCCCGGCCGCCCAGGCCGCCGCCGCCCACGGCCGCAGGCGCGGCGCGAGCAGCACCACGAGCGTGTACAGCAGCACGGTGTAGAGCGCGTCGCCCGCGTACTTGGCGGCCGCGCCGCCGGCCACCGCGCGCACACCGAGCCCCGCCGCCACGGTCAGCGCTGCCGCCGCCGCGGCGAGGCCCCGGACCGCCCACCGCCCCCGAAGATCGTCCATCACCGCACCCTAGCCTCCGGCCCGGCGCCGAGCCCCGATCGCCCGCCCGTCGCCGCCGGTACGGCGCGTCCCGGAACCGTCCGCGGCCCTCCCGGCGTCCCTCCCTGCCGACAGGCCGCGCGAGCGGCCCGGTAGCCTGCTGGCCGGCCCGAACGGGGCCGGGTCCGCGCAGGTCGCGGGCGGGAACGACTTCAGAACAGGGCGGGGCGCAGTGACGCAGCTGACCGAGACGGTGATCGGGTCCGGGATACCGGCGAACGGGGCGCGGGCCGGGCAGGCGCCCGGGCGGCGGTTCAGCGTCGAGGGGTTCGCGCCGGGCCGGGACGGCGGCGCCCGGGCGCGCGGCAAGGCCCTGCGCGAGCGCAGCCCGCGCGAGCGGCACGCCGAGTTCGCCCCGGCCGCCGACCGGCCGACCGCCGTCGAGGCGATCGAGGCGTCCAACGCGGGCCGCCTCACCGAGCTGGTGCCGATCCGGCTGGGCCGGATGGCCGCCACCCCGTTCGCCTTCCTGCGCGGCTCGGCCGGGCTGATGGCCGCCGACCTCGCCGGCACGCCGACCAGCGGCACCGTCGCCCAGCTCTGCGGTGACGCGCACGCCGCCAACTTCGGCCTGTACGGCGACGCCCGCGGCCGGCTGGTGATGGACATCAACGACTTCGACGAGACCGTGCCCGGCCCCTGGGAGTGGGACCTCAAGCGCCTCGCCGCGAGCCTGGTGCTGGCCGGCCGGGAGGTCGGCGCGGACGAGGCCACCGCCCGCAAGGCCGCCTTCGACGCGGTCGGGGCGTACCGCCGCACCATGCGCACGCTGGCCAAGCTGTCGGCGCTGGACGCCTGGAACGCCGTCGCGGACGACCAGCTGGTCTCCTTCGCCCAGGCGCACGACCTGGCCGAGGTGCTGGAGAAGGTCGGCGCCAAGGCGCTCGGCAACACCGGCGCGCGCTTCGCCGCCAAGTCCACCGTCCGCTCCGAGGACGGCGGTTGGCGGTTCACCGCCGCACCTCCGGTGCTCGGCGAGGTGCCGGACGCCACGGCCGCGGCGGTCGCCACCGCGCTCGGCCCGTACGTGCGCACGGTGCCCGCCGAGCTGCACCCTCTGCTGGCCCGCCACCGGGTGCAGGACGTGGCGTTCCGCGTGGTGGGCACCGGCAGCGTCGGCACCCGCTCGTACGTGGTGCTGCTGACCGACCACCGCGAGCAGCCGCTGGTGCTCCAGGTGAAGGAGGCCCGGCCGTCGGTGCTGCTGCCGTACCTGGCCCGGGCCGGGTACCCGGTGACGGCTCCGGACAGCCACGAGGGCCGCCGGGTGGTGCTCGGCCAGAAGCGGATGCAGGTGGTCAGCGACACCCTGCTGGGCTGGACGACGGTGGACGGGCTCCCCTACCAGGTGCGGCAGTTCCGCAACCGCAAGGGCAGCGTGGACCCGGCGGCGCTGCTGCCCGCCCAGCTGGACGACTACGCCCGGATCACCGGCGCCCTGCTCGCCCGCGCCCACGCGCACACCGCCGACCCCGGGGTGATCACCGGCTACTGCGGCAAGAACGAGGCGCTGGACGAGGCGGTCGCGGCGTTCGCGGTGGCGTACGCGGACCGCACCGAGGCCGACCACGCCGACCTGGTGGCGGCGATCCGGGCGGGCCGGCTCCCGGCCGAGCACGGCGTCTGAACCGCCCCGGCCGGGCCCGGACGCACCGGGCCCGGCCGTCGCCCGTCGCCCGTCGCCCGCCGTCCGGATCAGCCGGACGCCCGGCCCGACGCCGCCGTCCCCTCCCGGGCGGCGGGCTCCACCACAGGCCCGTCCACCGCCGCAGCGGCCTCCCGTGCCGCCTCCTCGCGCGCCGTCGCCCGGCCCGCCAGGACCGAGGCCAGCACCGCGAGCGTGGCCACCGCCGCGCAGACGCCGCTCGTCCACGCGTACGCCGACCGGTGCCCGCCGCCCCCGCCGGTCGCCCGCAGGTAGACCCCGGAGAGCGCCGAGACACTGACCGCCGCCGCGATCCGCTGGGCCATCTGCAGGATCGCCCCGCCCACCCCTGCCGCCTCGGCCGGCGCGTGGCGCAGCACGAAGGCCTGGTTGGACGCCCCCATCAGCCCGATCGAGGCGCCGCCCAGCAGTTGCAGCAGCGCGAGCAGCCAGGGCAGCGAGCCGGCCGGCGCCCACAGCGCGACCAGGCCACCGGTCAGCATCGTCAGCGCCGAGCCGGCCATGCCCGCGGTGACGGTCCGCCGGCCGAAGCGCTGCACCACCCGCCAGGCGACCGCCGAGGCGAAGCCCATCGCGACCGCCGAGGGCAGCGCCACCAGGGCCGCGCCGATCGGCGGGAGGCCGAGCCCGTCCTGCAGGAACATGGTCAGCACCAGCCCGGCGGCCAGCGAGGAGCCGAACTGGGCCATCGCCACCGCCGTGCCCAGCGCGTACGGCGCCGAGCGGGTCAGCGCCGGGTGGATCAGCGGGTGGCCGCCGGCCCGGGCGTAGCGGCGCTGCCACCAGGCCAGCGCGCCCAGCAGCACGACCGCGGCGGCCGCGAAGCCGAGCCAGCCCGCCCAGCCGGGCGGCTGGACGAACGGCAGCATCAGCGCCAGGGTCAGCGCGCCGACCAGCAGCAGCCCGACCAGGTCCAGGTCGGCGTTGCGGGTGCTGGGGCGCGGTCGCGGCAGGTGGCGGGCCGCCAGCACCACGGTGGCGAGCCCGAACGGGACGTTCAGCAGGAAGGTCAGCCGCCAGCCGTGCTCCGGCCCGACGGCCGCGATCACCGCCCCGCCGACCGGGGGGCCGAGCGCGAAGGCGAGGCCGCCGGTGACCGCGTACATCCCCAGCGCCCGGGCCCGCAGCTGGCCGCGGAAGACGTCCTGGAGGGTGCCGATCATCTGGGAGTTCACCAGTCCGGCACCCGCGCCCTGGAGCAGCCGGGAGGCGACCAGCACCCACGGCTCGGTGGCGGTCGCGGAGAGCAGGCTGACCACGGTGAACAGGGCGAGGCCGCCGACGAAGAACCACTTGCGGCCCCGGACGTCGCCGAGCCGTCCGCCGGGGATCAGGGCCAGGCCGAAGGAGAGCGAGTAGCCCGCCACGATCCACTGCAGGTGCGCGGGCTGGGCGTGCAGCGACTCGCGCAGCGCGGGGATCGAGGTGTTGAGCACCGACTGGTCGATGAGGGTGGTGAACCCGCCGGCGACGCAGACCAGCAGCACCCGCCGCCCGGCCGCGTCGAACCGCTCCTTGGCCGGTGCCCCGGGTATCGCGGCGCTCCCGCTCACGGCTCGACCACCACCAGGGCGTAGCGGGCCGGGGCCGGGCCGGGACAGCGGAAGCGGGTGGTCTCGGGGACGAACCGCAGGCAGTCGCCGGCCTCCAGCAGTTGCTCGTCGCCGTTGACGGTGAGCGCCAGCCGGCCCTCCAGCAGCCAGAGGTGGTGCTCCCGGCCGCCGTCGCAGGGCTTGTCGTAGGCGATGTCGCCGCCGGGCGGCAGCAGCCCCTCGATCACCTCGGCCCGCAGCGAGCCGTGCGGCGGGGAGACCGAGCGCCGGAGGAACCCGGTCGCCTCGTCCCGCCAGACCCGCTGGTCGGCCGCCCGCACCAGCTGCGCGGGCGCCGCCTCCACCTCGGCGAGCAGCCGGGACATGCTCCGCCCGTAGACGGCGCAGAGCCGCCCGAGCAGCGCCGCCGTCGGGCTCACCTCCGCCCGCTCGACCCGCGACAGGGTCGACCGGCTGACCTCCGCCCGCCGCGCCAACTCCTCCAGCGTCCATCCGCGTTCGACCCGCAGTTCGGCGAGCCGCTCCGCCAACCTCTCGTCGGCGGCCGTGTCGATTCCCATATCCGTGATGCTATCCCGGATATGGGATCATCCTCCGAGCTCCCTAGAGCAGCTTCCTCAGCCGCGCCTCCAGGGCCGCCAGCTCCGCCTGCTGGCGCTCCTCGGCCTTCACCAGGTACGGCGTCACCGCGGTCAGCATGCCGATCAGGTTCGTGACCAGCGGCCGCGGGACCGGCATCCGCCCGTTGAGGGTGTGGAGCAGGTCGACGTCCTCGCCGAACGCCACCGCGAGCTCCCCCAGGACCTTCCGGTCCACCTCCTCCGGCATCGCGGCCACCACCGGGATGTACCGGGACAGCCCCTCCCACCGGGTCCGCACGTCCTCCAGGACGGCCGCCTGCAGCTCGATGGCCAGGGTGGCCCACTGGTCGGCGCTCGGCTGGACGGCCGGGACGCCCGCGAAGGCGGTCCGGAGCGTGGCGACGGCCTCCCGCTCCTCCCACCGGTCCTCGCCCACCAGCGCGTGGACGACCTCCCGCCCCATCCTGCCGAACCGCTCCGCCGCCGGCCGGGCGGCCGTCGCCTCGACCAGCGCGCCGAGCACGAGGTTGGCCAGTGCCAGCGGCCCGCGGTTCACCGCGGCGCGCGGGATCCGCAGGGCCCCGGAGGTCAGGTCGTACACGATCCGGTCGCCCTCCTCCACCGGCACCGGGTCGATCCGGTCCACCGCGTGCTTCAGCTCGCTCAGGTAGCCGAACAGTTCGGCCACCGCCGCGCGGTCCTCGGCGCGCAGGCCGACGGCCCCGTCGTGCGGGCGCCGCTCGCCGATGAACCCCCAGAGCTCCAGCCACTGCTCCAGCGCGAGCAGCGGGGCGTGGTGCTGCCAGACGGACCACTCGGGCGTGTTCCACCGGGCCTCGCCGAAGGCGACCTCGGCGAAACCCGCGCAGTCGTTGGCGCGGACCCAGGCCCGGTTGACCACGATGTCCAGCCAGGCCAGCGCGGAGCCGAGGGTGGTGACCCCCTCCCGCCGCAGCAGCCGCCCGCGCTGGGCCGCCACCCGGCCGAGCACCTGGTACTGGCCCCACGCGTCCTCGTCGCGCTCGGCGAGCAGCGCGGCGGCCTCGGCATAGGTGTCGGCGTTGTCCTGGGCGAGCACGGCCGGCAGGTGGCCCCACGCCCAGCCGGTGCGGTACGCGTAGTCCTTGACCGGGTGGGTCAGGCCCTCCTTCAGGCTGTGCGCGAGCTCGTGCACCAGGGTGAGCGCCCGGGCGGTCAGCGTGCGGGTGCCCGGGCCGACCATGCCCGGGCGGAGCTGGATCTCCTGCACCGAGGGGAACGGGCCGTCGCTGATGACCGCGTTCGCCCCGACCGTGTCGGGCAGGTCCTCCCGCACCACGAACCGCAGTTCGCGCATCCGGTGGCCCAGCAGGGCGAAACGCTGGTGGAACAGCGTGTAGTCGGGCGCCGGACCGGGGCCGCTCAGCACGGTGGTTCCGGCCAGCTCCACGGCGGTGCCGAGGGAGACGATCCGCTCGACCCGGTCGATCAGCGCTTCCAGGACCTCCTGCTCGTCGGCGTTCAGGGCTCTGCTCACGTGGTCCTCCGCGTTCCGTGCGCGAACCGGCGGTCCCGTGGGACCGGTTCGCGCGGCAATGTCCGAGTCGCATGGTGTCGGGCGGCGATGGACAACGAATAAACGCGGGACTCCCGGCGCCCGTCGGCTGCGGGCCGGGAGGGACCCGCCGTCCGCCGCAGGCTCCGACAGGCCGGGGTTCCGAGGAGGCGGGGGTTCCGAGGAGGCGGGGGTTCCGAGGAGGCGGGGGTTCCGAGCAGGCGGGCTGGCGATCATATGATGTGCGCGATCACGGGCCCGGGTGGCCCACGCGAGACACGGGGGAACCACATGTTCGGCATCATCAGACCGTGCCGCCACCGCCTCTCCGAGCGGTTGCAGGCGAGCTGGATGGCCCATCTCTGCGGGCTCTGCCTGGCCCTGCGGGACGACCACGGGCAGTTGGCGCGGACCGCCACCAACTACGACGGGCTGATCATCTCGGTGCTGGTCGAGGCGCAGGCCGCCGCCGGGGACGGCGCCGGACGGCGGACCGCCGGCCCCTGCCCGCTGCGCGGCATGCGGACCGCCTCCGTCGCGCAGGGCGAGGGCGCCCGGCTGGCCGCCGCCGTCTCGCTGGCGCTCGCCTCGGTGAAGATCCGCGACCACGTCGAGGACCGGGACGGCGTCTTCGCCCGGCGGCCGGTGGCGGCGGGCGCCCGGGCGGTCACCCGGCGCTGGGACCGCAAGAGCGCGGGCAGCGCCTCGGTGGTCGGCTTCGACACCGCCGTCCTGCTCGACGCGGCCTCCCGGCAGGGCGAGTTGGAGCGGGCGCTGCCGGTCGGCGGCTCGGTGCTGCTGGTCACCGAGCCCACCGAGACCGCCACCGCCGCCGCCTTCGCACACACCGCCGCGCTGGCCGGACGGCCCGGCAACGCGGCGCCGCTGGCCGAGGCCGGGCGGCTGTTCGGGCGGCTCGCGCACCTGCTGGACGCCGCCGAGGACCAGACGGCCGACGCCGCGAGCGGCGCCTGGAACCCGCTGACCGCGACCGGCACCGACCGCGCCGAGGCCGAACGGCTCTGCCGGGACGCCGTGCACGGCATCCGGCTCGCCCTCCGGGACGTCGAACTGGCCGACCGCACCCTGGTGCACGTGCTGCTCGCGCACGAGACCGAGCGCGCCGTCGAGCGGGTCTTCGGCCGGGCCGGGCACACCGCCTGCCGGACCGGGACCGAGGACGGCGGCGCACCGCTCGCCGCGAACCCCTACCAGGCGCCGCCCCGGCACGACCCGGACCAGGCCCCGCCGCAGGACCCCGGCGCCCCGGTCCCGCCGTGGGTGCCGCAGGGCCCCGGCTTCACCCCGCCCGGCGCGCCGCCGCCCAACCGCCGCAACCTGCTGGCGGGTTGCGCCATGTGGGCGCTGATGGGCTGCACCTGCCAGCTGCTCTGCTGCAACCACGACGACCCGTTCACCGGCGAGCCCCGCGAGGGGTTCTGCACCCGGCACGACTGCTGCGACTGCGGTAATTGCTGCGACGCCTGCCAGTGCTGCGGGGAGAACGCGAACTGCTGCAGCGGCTGCTGCGACGGTTGTGACGGCTGCGACTGCGGCTGCGACTGCTGAGAACCGGCCCCTCGGGGCACACCCACAGGTGGAGCCGGACCCGGCCCGACGGCGCCCCGCGGGCCGGGGCGGCTCCCCCTCGCGGCGTACCGCCGCTCCCCCGGTGGATCGACGTGCCGGGGCCGGACCGGAACCTAACGTGGCGTCATGTCGAAGAACCGACGGCGGCGTTCCGCCGCCCTGACGATCATGTCCACCGCCCTGGTGCTGACCCTGGCCGGTCCGGCCTCCGCGCTCGCCGGCTCCGCCCCGACCGCCGACTCCGCCCCGGCCGCGAGCGCCGCCCACCCCTCCGGACCGCGTGTCCCCACGCCGACCGCGCACCGGCCGGTCGGGACGGCCTCCGCCCGCCTGGTCGACTCCAGCCGTCCCGACCCGTGGCGCGCCGATGCCCCGACCCGCGAGCTGATGGTCACCTTCTGGTACCCCGCGAAATCCGCCCGGGGCACCCACCCGCCCTATGTGTCGCCGGAGTTGTCCCGCGCGCTGTACGGTCTGGAGCAGCCCGCCACGCTGCGGACCGGAGCGGTGGCCGACGCCCGGCCGGCCGCCGGACGGCATCCGCTGATCCTGCTCTCCCCCGGCTTCGGCATGAGCCGCACCACCCTCACCGCCCTCGGCGAGGAGTTCGCCTCCCGGGGCTACGCGGTGGCCGCCGTCGACTCCACCTACGAGACCTCGGTGGAGTTCCCCGGCGGCCGCATCGAGTCCTGCCGGGCCTGCGGGCAGGAGCAGACGGACCCGGAGTTCGGCGCGAAGTCGTCCCGCGCCCGGGCCGCCGACCTGCGCTTCGTGATCGACCGGCTGACCGGGCCCGGGCACGGCGGCCCGGTCCGCGGCCTGAGCATCGACGCCTCGCGGATCGGCGCCGCCGGGCACTCGATCGGCGGGGCGGCCGCCCTGGAGGCGATGCGCGAGGACCCGCGGATCAAGGCCGCGGCCAACCTGGACGGCAGCATCTGGATCCCGGCCGGGGACGACACCGGCCGCCCGGCGCTGCTGTTCGGCGCCGGGGTCGGCTCCTCACCGGAGTCCACCCGGAACTGGGAGGACAACTGGAAGCGGTTCACCGGCCCCCGCTACTGGGTGGACCTGCCCGCCGGCGGGCACCTGTCCTTCTCCGACTCGCACTGGATGGTCGACGACCTCCACCTGGAGGAGTACCTGCCACCCGGGTACTACCGGGAGAGCTACGGCTCAGTCGACAGCCACCGCGCGCTGGCCGCCACCCGCGCCTACCTGGGGGCCTTCTTCGACCGGCACCTGCTCGGCCGTCCGGCCCCGCTGCTCGACCGGCCCTCGCCCAGGTTCCCCGAGGTCCGCTTCGCCAAGTAGCCCGCCGAGCAAGGCCGTTCGACCGGAGTCGCCCGTCCGCGCGCCGCGCTGCCACAGCGGCAGCACCGCGACGCGCGCGGCCGGGCGGCGCTCATCCATCGCGGCCCGGGCCCGTGGCGGTGCGGCGGTCGGCCGCCAGCGAGTCCTCCAGCCGGGCCAGCAACACCCGGAACCGGTCCGCGTCCTCGGCCGTCATCCGGCCCCCCTCGGCCGGGGCCCGCACGCCCCGGTCCCCCGTTGTTCCCTCGTTCATGCCCCGACGGTAGGACCTGACGATCAACGCCGGATAAACGGAACGCCGCGTGTTCCTGTCAGGGCCGGCCGAGGACCCGGTCCACCGCGATCTCGATGACCACGCGGTCCGGGTTCACCCGCGGCTCGCGGTAGCGCTCGGCGTACCGGCGCTCCGCGTCGGCCACCGCCTCCGGCGCGTCGCGGACCACGGCGACGCCCTCCAGCGTCGACCAGCGCGCCCGGTCCACCTGGCAGACCGCCACCCGCTGCCCGGCGGCCCCGGCCTCCAGCACGTTCCGCACCTTCCGGCTGGTACGGCTGCTGATCACCCGCGCGAGGCCGGTCTCCGGATCGAACGTCACCCCCACCGGCACCACGTGCGGCGAGCCGTCCGGGCGCCGGGTGGTGAGGGTGGAGATGTGCCTCTCCCGCCAGAAGGCGAGGAAGGCGTCGTCGAGCGCGCGCGGATCATGGGCCATGCCCGCGATCGTACGTGCCCGGGCCCGGCGGACGGCCGCCGGGCCCGGGTCGTGGGCGGCGCGACGCTCCCGCGCGCCCAGGACGGGTCCGACACCGCCCGGCGGGACCGGTCGGACCCGCCTCAGTGGCCGCGGGCGATCCATTCCGGCAGGGCCGGGGCCTCGGCGCCGATGGTGGTCGGGTCGCCGTGGCCGGTGCGGACCACCGTGTCGGCGGGCAGCGTGAGCAGCCGCTCGCGGATGGAGTCGATGATGGTCGGGAAGTGCGAGAACGACCGACCGGTCGCGCCCGGGCCGCCGTGGAAGAGGGTGTCACCGGTGAACACCGTGCCGAGGTCCGGGGCGTACAGGCAGACCGCGCCCGGGGCGTGGCCGGGCGTGTGGAGCACGGTCAGCGCGGTGCCCGCGACCTCGATCCGCTGCCCGTCGGCGAGTTCGCCGTCCGGGAGGCGGTCCGGGTGGGTCAGCTTCCACAGCGGCAGGTCGTCCGGGTGGAGCAGGATCGGCGCGCCGGTGCGCGCGGCGAGCTCCGGGGCGGCGTCGATGTGGTCGTTGTGCGCGTGGGTGGAGACGATCGCGAGCAGCCGGCGCCCGGCGAGCGCCTCCTCGATCGCGGCGGCGTCGTGGGCCGCGTCGATCACCACGGCCTCGCTGTCGTCGCCGACGATCCAGACGTTGTTCTCCACCTCCCAGCTTCCGCCGTCGAGGTCGAAGGTGCCGGCGGTGACGAGCCGGTCGACGCGGGCGGTCCCGGTGCTCACAGGACCACCACCGAACGGAGCACGTCGCCGTGGTGCATGCGCTCGAAGGCCTGCTCCACCGCGTCCAGCCCGATGGTCTCGCTGACGAAGGCGCCGAGGTCCAGGCGGCCCTGGAGGTAGAGGTCGATCAGCATCGGGAAGTCCCGCGAGGGCAGGCAGTCGCCGTACCAGGAGGACTTCAGCGCGCCGCCGCGCCCGAACACGTCGAGCAGCGGGAGCTCCAGCTTCATCTCGGGCGTCGGCACGCCGACCAGGACGACGGTGCCGGCCAGGTCGCGGGCGTAGAAGGCCTGCTGGTACGTCTCCGGGCGGCCGACCGCGTCGACGACCACGTCCGCGCCGTGGCCGCCGGTCAGCTCGCGGATCGCCTCGACCGCGTCGGTGGCCTTCGAGTTGACGGTGTGGGTGGCGCCGAGCTTCTCGGCGGTGGCCAGCTTGCGGTCGTCGATGTCCACCGCGATGATCTTCGACGCGCCGGCCAGCCGGGAGCCCAGCACGGCCGCGCCGCCGACGCCGCCGCAGCCGATCACGGCGACCGTGTCGCCGCGGCCGACGTTGCCGGTGTTGATCGCGGCGCCGATGCCCGCCATCACGCCGCAGCCGAGCAGCCCGGCGACGGCCGGGTCGGCGGCCGGGTCCACCTTGGTGCACTGGCCGGCGGCGACCAGGGTCTTCTCCGCGAACGCGCCGATGCCCAGGGCCGGGGACAGCTCGGTGCCGTCCAGCAGCGTCATCTTCTGCTTGGCGTTGTGGGTGTTGAAGCAGTACTGGGCGCGCCCCCGCTTGCAGGCCCGGCACTGGCCGCAGACGGCGCGCCAGTTGAGGACGACGAAGTCGCCGGGCGCGACCTCGGTGACGCCCTCGCCGACGGTCTCCACGATGCCCGCGGCCTCGTGGCCGAGCAGGAACGGGAACTCGTCGTTGATCCCGCCCTCGCGGTAGTGCAGATCGGTGTGGCAGACGCCGCAGGCCTGGATCCGCACCACCGCCTCGCCCGGCCCGGGGTCGGGCACGACGATCGTCGTGACCTCCACGGGCGCGCCCTTGGCGCGTGCGATCACTGCCTTGACCTGCTGGGCCATCCGGTTCCACCTCCGTCGGCCGGTGCCGCTCTGCACCGGCGTGACCTGCGTCGACGCGGTCGGTCGACACGAGTCGGGTGACTCGCCCACGAAGCGTAACGCCCGGGGCGGCGGGGAGCCGGGGAGCGCCCCCGGTGATCCGGCTCACCGCGGTGGCGCGCCCCGGGGCCGACCCCGTCGCCTGCCGTAGGGCCGGCCGCGGGGAGAGCGGCCGGTGCGCTCCGGGGCGCACGGTGGCCGCCGAGCGCCCCCCGTCGCCGTCGCGCCCTCACCGCCCCGGCCGCGTCCGGGCGTTGGCTGGAATCCTCGCTGACGGCGGCCCGTCGCCCACGTACGGTCGGAGCGCAACCAGGCCCCTTCGGCAGGCTCGTCGAGCACCACCGCCCGTCCCCCGCGCCCCGCCCGGATCCACCCCCCGCCGGCCGCCCTCCCCGCGGCCACCGCACTGGAGTCTGGAGTACGGATGTCCGCCGAGAACAGTGCCACCGGTTCCCGAACCGGTACCGCCCCCGACCCCGGCAGCGCCCAGGCCGTCCTGCCCCCGCTGCACTGCCTGCGCCTGCTCGACCCCGGCCCGCCCCGCCTGGCCGCCCTGCCCACCGGCACCCCGGTCTGGCTGGTCACCCGGCACCCCGACGTCCGACAGGTGCTCACCGACCCGCGCCTGGGCCGCGCCCCGCTCTTCGCCCCGGACGCCCCGCCCGTCACCGTCGTCCCCAATCTGCTCGACGACCCGACCGCGCTGCTCAACATCGACGGCGTCGACCACCAGCGACTGCGCCGCACCGTGCAGCGCGCGTTCACCCCGCGGGCGATCGCCCGCTGGCGCCCCTGGGTGGCCTCCGTCATCGAGGGCCTGCTGGACGAGCTGATCGACCGGGGCTCGCCCGGTGACGTCGTCGCCGGCTACACCCGCCCGCTGCCGATCGCCGTGATCAGCCGGCTGATGGGCCTGGACCACCTCGACTCCAAGCGGCTGGAGCACTGGAGCGACCACGCCCTGGCCACCACGGCCTACTCGCCGCAGGCGATCCGCACCGCGATCGACGAGTTCGCCGGATTCAGCGCCGAGATCATCGCCGAGCGCCACGCCGCCCCCGGCGACGACCTGGTCAGCAGCCTGCTCACGGCCGCCGCCGACACCCCCGAGATCACCGAGCAGCAGCTCGTCACGCTCGTCGTCAGCCTGGTCGTGGCCGGTCACGAGACCACCATGACCGCGCTCGGCAACGCCCTGCTCTACCTCCTCGGCGACGGCCGGGACGCCTGGCGGCAACTCGCCTCCGACGAGCGGAGCGCGGCGGCCGCCACCGAACAGCTGCTGCGCGCCGTCCCCTTGAGCGACGCCGACGTGATGCCCGGCCTGCTGCGGCGGGCGATCGAGGACATCGAGATCGGCGGGGTGCCGATCCCCGCCGGAAGCGTCGTCGCCGCCCACGTCTCCGCCGCCAACGCCGACACCTCGGTGTTCACCGGGGACCTGGCGACCGAGCTGTTCTCCCCGCTGCCCGCGCCCTCGTACACCTTCGGCGCCGGGCCGCACCACTGCCTGGGCTCCTGGCTGGCCCGGATGGAACTGGAGCTCGCCCTGCACCGGCTGGCCCGGCGGCTTCCCGCGCTGCGGCTCGCCGCGCCGGAGGAGGCCGTGGAGTGGCGGCGCGGTCAGCTGACCCGCAGCCCGCAGCGTCTGGAGGTCGCCTGGTGACGGATCCACGGACCGCACCCGCCGTCATCGTCCAGGTGGACCGCGACCGCTGCATCGGCTCGGCCATGTGCACGCTCACCGCGCCCGCGTCGCTGGCGCTCGGCGCCGACGGCCTGGCCCGGCCGCTGCGCGAGCAGCCGACCGGCGCCGCCGGGGAACCGCTCACCCCGGAGCTGGCCGAGGCGGTCGACTACTGCCCGGTCGAGGCGCTCACCCTGTACGGCGCCCGGGACGGCCGCCGGATCAGCCCGAGCGGCTGACCCGCCGTCGGCGCCGCGCCCCGTCCGGCGCGGTGCCGACGCCGTCGGGGCGCCCTCCGGCCCGGTCCGCCCGGGCGACTCAGCCGGCCGCCTCCAGGGCGCGCCGCACCTCGGCGGCCGGGTCGCCCTCGTGGTACGGGCGCTCGCTGTCCTCGATGTGGTCCAGGAACTCCTGGTAGCGCAGCGCGTAGCCGAGGTGGAACAGCGGACCGGCCAGCTCCAGCGCCCGCTCCGGCGCGCAGCCCGGCACCCGCTCCCGCCAGGCGTCCGCCCAGACCGCGGCCAGCTGGTCCCACCGCTCCTCGTCGACGTACCCGCGCGGCCGCAGCCCGTCCATCGCCGGGTGGCCCAGGCAGGTGTCCGCGTAGTCGATGACGACCGGCCCGCCGCCGTCGGAGCGCCAGTTGCCGGGGTGGAAGTCGCCGTGCACCGCGGTCTCCGGCAGCCCGCACGCGGTCAGCTCCGCGACCAGGGCGGGCAGCCGCGCGGCCAGCGCCCGGGCGGCGGAGAGCTCGCCGTCCGTCAGCTCCGACCCGGCTGCCAGGCGGTCGAGCAGCGCGGGAACGGCGACGGCCAGCGCCCGCGGGGTGCGGTCGCGCAGCCCGGCCGCGGCGGCCCGGCCGTCGGCCGCGAGCGCGGCCTGGGCGGCCACCAGCCGCGGCACGACGTCCGCCACCTCCTCCGCCGACGGGCCCCAGCAGTCCTCCCCGGGTACCTCGTCGAGCAGCACCCGCCCGTGCGGCGGGTCGGCGGCGAGCACCACCGGCACCAGCGCCGGGTCGGCCGCGCCGAAGAGCGCGATCGCCTCCCCCTCACGAGCGTTGAACGCCGGGTTGATCACCTTCAGCCAGGCCGGGCCGGCGGCCGTCGGCAGCCGGAACAGACCGGACAGGTTCCAGGTGCGGACCTGCTCGGCGCGCCCGGTGACCGGCCGTCCGACCGCCGCGAGCGCACCCTCCGCCCAGTCGAGCGCCGCCCGCAGCCCCTCCGGCGTGGCCCAGCCGGCCCGCCGCTCGGCCGGTCCCAGCAGCGCCCCGGTCGCCGTGTCCAGCGGCCGCGCGGCCCGTCCGTCCGGGCGCTCCAGCGCCTCGACGTGGTACACGGTGTGCCCGTCGCGGCCGCCCTCACCGCCCGTCACCCCGACCAGCCGGACCACCGCCACCGGTGCCCCGACCTCGGCCGAGACCCGCTCCACCACCGCCCCGGTCGACGACCACCACGGCTCCCCCACCTCGAAGGGGCCCACCGGCCCCAGGTAGTCGCCGCCGTGGGTGAGATGGACACCGACCGTCCGAACGTTCGCCTGATTCACCGTGGCAGGGTCCCTCACCGGTCCCGCCCGCGCGACCGATTTTCCGGGGAGCGGTCCGGGGCGGGCTGCGGCGACAGCCCGCGCCCCGCCGGATCACCGCCCTGACCTGCGTGTTTTGATGGTCCGCATGGCTACACCCCTCGTTCCCGCGGCCACCGAGGCCTGCCCCTGTGTGATCTGCGCCGCCGACGGACCGGACCGTTCCGGCAGGATCCGGGCACGCCGCCGGGGCGGTGCGCCCCGCGTCTCCCGGCACTGGCGGCGCGAGGCCCGGGACGTCCTGGCGCACGGCCACCACGTGGTCGGCGTCTCGGGCGGCGGGTCCGTCCCGGACTGGGCGTTCACCGTGGGCCGCTGGCACAGTGAACGGCTCCCGGAGCTGGCCATGTTCGGCCTGGACGCGTACGGCCAGATGAACTGGCTCAACGAGGCCGTGGACCGGCTGCGCGAGGGCGCGTCCGCCGAGCCGGACGGCCTGCTCACCGGGGTGATCGACGGGTACCGGCTGCTGGTCAAACCCGTCGACCCCGGCTGGCACCGGCCGCTGCTCGGTACGGCCGTCGGCTTCTACCGCCGCCTCCCCGTCCCGGTGCTCCAGCTCGTCTGGCCCGACCGCGACCACCGCTGGCCCTGGGACCCGGAGGCCTCCCCCGGCTGCCGGGCGCAGCCGCGCCTCTGGCTGCCGGTCGACGCCCACCCGGAGGGCGTCTGGACGGAGGAGGCGGCGGCCGCCGAGGCCTGACCCGTCGGCCCCGGGGCCCGAAGCCACCGGCCCCGGCGCCTACGGGATGGCCACCGCCGCCCCGGAGACCCGCACGCGCGGGGCCGCCGTGCGCAGGTCGACGTGGAGCAGGCCGGGACGGCCGAGGTCCTCGCCCTGGTGAAGGGTGACCGTGTCCGGGGCGCCGGCCGGGTCGAGGCCGCGCAGGTAGGCGCCGAAGGCGGCCGCCGCCGCGCCGGTGGCCGGGTCCTCCACGACGCCGCCGACCGGGAACGGGTTCCGGACGTGGAAGACGTCGGGGGCGGCGCGCCAGACCAGTTGGAGGGTGACCAGGTCACGGGCGGTCATGAAGGCGGCGAGGCCGTCGAAGTCGTAGGCCAGCCGGGCCAGCCGCTCCCGGGTCGCGGCGGCCAGCACGAGGTGCCGGGCGCCCGCGTAGGCGTAGCGGGGCGGCAGCGCGGGGTCGAGGTCCTCGGGTGCCCAGCCGAGCAGGGCCAGCGCCTCGGCGACGTCCGCCGCGTCGGTCTCCGTGACGTGCGGCTCGACGCTGGTGAGGGTGGCGCGCAGGCCGCCGTCCGCGCCCTCGGTCACCTCGACCGGCACCTCGCCCGCCGCCGTGCGGTAGAGGTAGCGCCCCGGGCCGACCCGCTCGGCGAGCGCCACGGCGGAGGCGACGGTGGCGTGGCCGCAGAACGGCACCTCGGTCAGCGGGCTGAAGTAGCGCACCGCGTAGCCGCCCGCCGGGTCGGGGGTCAGGAAGGCGGTCTCCGAGTAGCCGATCCCCGCGGCGATCGCGAGCATCCGCTCGGCGGACAGGCCGGTGGCGTCCAGCACCACGCCCGCCGGGTTCCCGCCCTCGGGGTCGGCGGCGAAGGCGGCGTAGCGGAGGATCTCGGGTGCGCCGGGAGCGGCGTCGTCACTGGTCATGACCGCTCGAACGTGCCCGGCCGGGCCGGTGTTCCCCTTCATCGCAGCACCGCCTCCAGCAGGTCGGTGCCCAGCCGGGCGCTGCCGGCCAGGTCGAGCTGGTAGAGCATGTACCGGCCGCGCCGCCGGGTGGTCAGCAGGCCGGCCTTGCGGAGCACCGCCAGGTGCCGGGACACCTCGGGCGCGCTGAGCTGCCAGGCGGCGGCGAGCTCGCCGGTGGTGTGCGGACCGCGGGCGATGGTGCGGGCGAGCCGCAGGCGGACGGGGTGCGCGAGCGCCTCCAGCCGCTGCTGGACCACCGCGAGCGAGACCGGCTCGGGCAGGCCCTCCTCGGCGACGGGGTACTGCACCACCGGGCGCCAGCCGGGGGCGGAGACCACCACCAGGTGCGGATGGCCGAACGCGGACGGGACGAAGGTGACGCCGCCGGAGGCGCCCGCGCCGGTGGTGTTGTCCTGGAGCTTGTCGACGACGATCCGGCGCCGCCCCTCGCCGGCGTCCTCCAGCTGCACCGAGGAGGAGACGGCGGCCAGGGCCTCGGCCGCGCCGTGCCGCACCAGCAGGTCCGTCTTGCGGCGGGCGTCGGCAGCCAGCTCGGGCAGCACCCGCCGCCAGGCGTCGGAGAAGAACGCGTCCGCGCAGTCCTCCAGCATCCGCCGCACCAGCGCCCGGACGGCCGGCGGGTCGGAGAGCAGCCGGTCCGCGAAGTCCGCCTGCCGGGGGCCGCGGGCCAGGGCCAGCTCGCGGGCCCGCTCCTGGGCGACCGGGTCGGTGAGCGGCGAGGCGCTCCGGTTCGCGAGCCGGGTGACGCCGCAGGTCGTCACGAGCGCGGCGCGCACGTACTGCTCGTCCCCGAGCCGGTCGACGGCGTCCAGCTCCTCGGCGAGGGTGGCGCCGGGCAGGCCGGGCACGAGGAAGTCGGCGCGCGAGGAGCGCCAGAGGAAGTCGGCCTCGGAGAGCCGCTCGGCGAGCGCCGGCGGGACGGTGGCCGTGGTGCTCGCCGCCCAGCCGTGCAGGGCGGGATGGTGCGCCGGCTCGGCGAGCACGTGCAGCATGGCGGCGAGTTCGGCCAGCGGGGAGGGGGTGAACAGCAGCCGCTCGTCGGGCAGGCCGGTGATGTCGATGGTCAGGCTCACGCTCCCGATCCTGTCATCCCCCGCGAGGGCGTCCGCCGCGGATTGACGGTACTCGTCAATCCGCGTGCCCGGGGTGCGGGAGCGGGCGGACGGTACCGCCCATGAGTCCGATCCGGAGCCCGAAGCGGCCGCCCCACCACGACCCCGCGACCCACCACGACCCGGCGACCCACCACGACCCGGGCCCTCCCGACGACCCCGCACCCCGCAGCGGCCCGGCCGCCCTGCTCGGCCTGCTCACCGCCGCCGGCGGCCCGCGCTACGCCGCCGCCCTGGTCGTGGACGCCCTCGGCACCGGCCTGCTGCGGCCGTTCCTGCTGCTCTACGGCATCGGCGTGCTCGCACTGGACGCGGGCACGGCGGGCCTCGCGATGTCCGCCGGCATGGTCGCCGGCCTGCTCGTCCTCCCGCTGACCGGCCGGTGGATCGACCGGGGCGCGCGCAGCCTGCCGGCGGCGGCGACCCTGCTGGTGCGGGCGGCCGGGTCGGTGACCCTGCTGCTGGCGGACGGCGTGGCGGGCTTCGTGGCGGCGGCCGTCCTGCTCGGGGTGGGCAGCCAGTCCTGGCCCGCCACCCACGCGGCGGTCGTCTCGACCCTGACCGAGGGCCGCACCCGGGACGCCGCACTGGCCGCCGGGCGGACGCTGCGCAACGCCGGGCTGGGCTCGGGCGCGCTGCTGGCGACCGTCGCGGTGGCGGGCGGCACGGGGGCGCTGCGGCTGCTCGCCGGGGTGACGGCCGTGGCCTGCCTGCTGTCGGCGGTGCTGGTGCACTCGCTGCGGGTGACCGCTCCCCAGGCGCCGCCCGCGCCGGCCGGGGACCCCGCGGACGCGGCGGGCGCCGCGGACCCGGCGCTGCGCCGGATCACCCTGCTCAGCGTGGCCAACCTGCCCTTCGCGTTCTCCTTCGACGTCCTGGAGGTGGCCCTGCCCGCGCTGCTGGTGCTGCACCTGCACGCCTCCGCCGCCTGGTCCTCGGGCGTCTTCGTGGGCAACACGGTGCTGGTGATCACCCTCCAGCTGGCCGTGGTGCTCCGTCTCGCCCACCGCTCCCGGCACACCGTGCTGGCCGTCGGCGGCCTCGCGCTCGCCCTCTCCTACCTGGGCTTCTGGGTGGCCGGCGGGCTCGGCGGCACCGCCGGGGCGGCCAGTGTGGCGGTGGTGTCCGTCCTCTTCACCCTCGGTGAGATCCTCTACTCCGGCTCGGGCACCGCCCTGGTCGCCGCGAGCGCCCCGCCCCATCTGCTCGGCCGTGCCCTGGCCCGCTGGGAGCTGTCGATGGGCGTCGGCCGCGCGCTCGCCCCGGCCGCGCTGACCGCCCTGCTCGCCGCCGGGCCCGGCGTCCTGTGGCCGGTCCTGGCCGCCGCCACCCTCCTCGCCGCGGCCGTCGTCGCCCGCCTCCGCCCGGCAGCCTGACCGTGCCCCTCCATTCCGTACCGCGCCGTTCCGTACCCCGCCGTTCCGGACCCCGCCGTTCCGGACCGGGCCCGGCCCCGGGATGCGGTCGCGACTCCGGTCGCCGATCCTGGGCGGCGAGGCACGTGCGCGCACGCGCCGGGCCCCGGTCGTGAGGAAGGACAGCGCATGAGCGCCCTCGACTTCGAGGTCATCGACAGCCCGGACAGCTCGCTCAACAAGACCTCCGTCCTGGTCACCGGGCCGCAGGACGCGCTGCTGGTGGACGCCGGGTTCACCCGCTCCGACGGACGGCGGCTGGCGGAGCGGGTGCGGGCCAGTGGGAAGCGGCTGACCACGGTGTTCGTCAGCCACGGCGACCCGGACTTCTACTTCGGCGCCCAGGAGGTCCAGGACGTCTTCCCGCAGGCCCGGTTCCTGGCCACCGCGTCGACCGTCGAGCACATCCAGGAGACCTTCGACGCCAAGAAGCAGGCCTGGGCGCACCTGGGGCCGGAGCTGCCGACCCGGCTGGTGCGCCCGGAGGTGCTGCACGGCGACGAGCTGGTCTTCGAGGGGCACCGCTTCGAGCTGCGCGGCGCGGACTTCCACCTGCCGGACCGGCACTACCTGTGGCAGCACCACCACCGCGCGGTGCTCGGCGGGGTGCTGCTCTTCCAGGGGCTGCACGTCTGGACGGCGGACACGCCGACGCCGGAGCAGCGGGCGGCCTGGATCGACCTGCTGGACGGCATGGCGGCGCTGGAGCCGGCCTTCGTGGCGGCCGGGCACCGGACGGCGGAGGCGCCGACCGACACCTCGTCGATCGACCGCACCCGGGACTACCTGCGGGCCTTCGAGACGGAGGTCGGCCGGGCACCGGACGCGGCGGCGGCCAGGGAGGCGCTGGAGAAGCGCTTCCCCGACCTGGGCATGAAGCTGGCGGTCGACCTCGGGACGAAGGTCGCCAAGGGCGAGCTGAGCTGGGGCTGAGCGCGATGATCGAGATCCCGAGGTCCGCGGCCGCGTTCGCGGAGTCCGACGCCCCGGCCGACGTGGTCCGCCGCCAGTACCTGGCCTCGGCGCGCGGCGACCTGGGGGCACTGCGGGCGACGCTCGCCGACGACGTGGAGTGGACGGAGATGGCGGGCTTCCCGCTGGCCGGCACCTACCGCACCCCGAAGGGCGTCACCAGCGGGGTGATGGAGCGGCTGGCGGCCGAGTGGGAGGACTGGACGGCCCACGACGACCGGTACGTGGCGGCCGGCGAGGAGGTGGTGGTGCTGGGCCGGTACACGGCGGTGCACAAGGCCACCCGGCGGCCGCTGGAGGTGCGGGTGGTGCACCACTTCACGGTGCGCGGCGGGCGGATCGTGCGGTTCGAGCAGTTCACCGACACCGCGCTGGTCCGGGACGCGATGACGCCCTGACCCCTTCGCACCCCGGCAGGCACGTCACCCGTTCGGGGGAGCCCGCGCGGCGCGCCGGACACGCTCTCGACAGCTCCCCCGACCGGCGGCAGGCTGTCCGTGATTTCCGCCGGAGAACGAGGAGTTCACCATGAGCACGGACAGCAGCGGCACCGACGGCGGCGGGCGGGAGCGCCCCATCGTGATCGTCGGCGCCTCCCTCGGCGGCGCGAAGGCCGCACAGGCGCTGCGCGAGGCCGGGTACACCGGCAGCATCGTGCTGATCGGCGAGGAACACGAGCGCCCGTACGAGCGCCCGCCGCTCTCCAAGGGCTACCTGCTCGGCAAGACGGACCGGGAGAAGATCTACGTCCACCCGCCGCAGTGGTACGCCGAGCACGACGTGACGCTGCGCCTGGGCACCCGGGTGGTCGCCGTCGACCCGGCCGCGCACACCGTGACGCTGGCCGACGACGGGCAGGTGGCGTACGCGAAGCTGCTGCTGACCACCGGCTCGGTGCCGCGCCGCCTCCCGGTGCCCGGGGCGGAGCAGGACGGCGTGCACTACCTGCGCCGGGTGGAGGACAGCGAGCGGATCCGCGAGGCGTTCCGCGCGGACGCCCGGATCGTGGTGATCGGCGCGGGCTGGATCGGTCTGGAGACGGCCGCCGCCGCGCGGACGGCAGGCGCGCAGGTGACGGTCCTGGAAGCGGCCGAGCTCCCGCTGCTGCGGGTGCTGGGCCGCGAGGTCGCCCAGGTCTTCGCCGACCTGCACCGCGAGCACGGCGTGGACCTGCGCTTCGGCGTGCAGGTCACCGAGCTGACCGGCGAGGGCGGCCGGGTCACCGGCGTCCGCCTCGCGGACGGCACCACGGTGGCGGCGGACGCGGTGGTGGTGGGCATCGGCATCGCCCCGGACACCGCCCTCGCCGAGTCGGCCGGCCTGGAGGTCGACAACGGCGTCAAGACCGACGAGCACCTCCGCACCTCCGACCCCGACATCCACGCCGCGGGCGACGTCGCCAACGCCTACCACCCCCTGTTCGCCCGCCACCTCCGCGTCGAGCACTGGGCCAACGCCGTCAACCAGCCCCAGACCGCCGCCCGCGCCATGCTCGGCGAGCCCGCCTCGTACGACCGCGTCCCCTACTTCTTCACGGATGCCGAGTGGACACCCCGGCATCCTAACGAGCCGGTGGCCTCGCGGGACAAGCTGAGCATGGAATACCTCGGCTACGTCGAGCCCGACGGCTACGACCGAGTCGTGTTCCGAGGGGACGTGAAGGCCAACGAGTTCATCGCGTTCTGGCTCAAGGACGACCGAGTCCTGGCCGGCATGAACATGAACATCTGGGACGTCACCGACCCGATCCGCAACCTGATCGTCTCCAAGCGCGTGGTGAACGCCGACCGCTTGGCGAACCCGAACATCCCCCTCGGCGAGATCTGAGACCCGACCGAAGCCCTGGCCGACGAGCAGCCAACCGATCCTCGCTGCGGGCCGCACGAACGGAACCGGTTCGGTGACCAGGCCTCCCTCCGGCGGGCGTACACACCCTCGGCAAGGAGGGAGAAACGGCCGTCCCCGGGCCCGGCAAAGCTTCTCCATCGCTTCCCCGTCCGGCCGCCGGACTACGGGGTCCTCCAAGCCCTGGCCGCACGACCCATCCGGCCACTTGCCCCCCAGCGGTCGAAAACAAGTGCGGTCGTGGTTTTCCTGTCCGATTCGTTCAGCTCTGGATCTATCTCGTCCACCTCCCATGACGCCTGGTCCCACCTCATGACACCCAGTCCGTGAGAGGCGCGTGAGAGGCCGGTGAGCCGCAGTGAGCTTCCTCACTGCGGCTCACCGGCGAGCGCGGTGGCGGTGCCGGGAAGCTTCTACCGACTCGCCGTGCTGACACAACCGGCTACTGAAGCACGCTCATTCAGGCTTACCAAGATTCCAAGCCAAAACGTCGAGAATTCGCAGCAGTGAAACGTCATCTGGGGCCACCGAAGCGAGGGTCATCCACTGTTCCGACTGAGAGTCGATGTCTTTCGCCATGGATTCAGCCAAGAGTGTGAAGAACTCCGCCCAGGTTCGCTTGACATCGAGGTGGAGCGGATAGTTGCCCGTTGTGCCACAGTAGGCGGCGTAGACCTGGGTGTCGTAAAGCGGAATGAATAGCGGTCGCTTGCGGTGCAGGATCTTCATGAGGGTGGTTCCGCCGACCCCTGGCACACCACCAGCCCGATCCAGGAGCCCACCCAGCGCCTGGAACGGTTCACGGTGGCTCCCATCCACCACGGCCGCCTGGAGGGTTGCGCCCTGGGGGATGCTGGCGAGAACCGCCTCGAGCCTGGGGCGCACCACCTGCAGACTAGACACCGCTTTGATCGTCGGCCTGACGTTCAGAAGCAACGGGGCGAGTAAATCCCCATCGTTGAGCTGGTTGGGGCCACTTCCCGTGTCCATGCGGTCGTACACGGGGTACGCATACGGCTTCCCGCCTTTCGCTGCGGCGGCTGCCGTGTTCGCCTTCTCGTCGAAGTACGCGCCGGTCCATTCGATGGCCCTGGCCATCGCGATGCGATGACCGCCGACTGTGAGTTCCTGATTCTTCATCGTATGACCCACTGAGCTTTCATCCTGCGCGCCGGCCTCACACGGGGCGCGGCTCTCATCTGCCCCGGCAGCCATCCCGTGCCGCGACGAGCGCTCCGACGTCAGTATGTCGACCTGCGACGCTCGCTGGTTGCCAAATCGTAGATGCCGTCACGCCGGAACTCTCGCGCGAGAGGGTGTCCGTGGCCTGTCGTACAGTCGCCATCTGTGACGACGACCCTGATGACGTACGCAGGCACTACGGAGCCCGACGCACCGACCACCCGCACCGGCGGCGTGCCGCTGGCCCCGGCCGGGACTACCTGGCCGCAGTGCAGCACCTGCGACGGACCGATGCAGTTCCTGGCCCAGGTACTCCTGGACGACCTTGGCCTCCACGCGGGCCAGGGCGACGCCGAGGAACGGGGCTTGCTCGCCCTGTTCATGTGCCAGAACGATCCGGGCATGTGCGAGGAGTGGGATCCGCAGGCGGGCGGCAATCGAGCACTGATCTTCCCCGTAGCCGAGCTCCAGCCGATCCCGGTGCCCGCGCTGGATGAGGAAGACGACCAGGAGCCGGTGCTGCTCGGCTCGGTGAGCGCCGTCAGGTACGAGAGGCCGTCGACGGCAGCGGAGTACGACCGGGCCTGTAACGAGTCGGCTAGCCAGCCGGGCCGGACTCCTCTGGACGTCCTCGGCCAACTCGGCGGGCAGCCCGCCTGGCTACAGAACGACGAGACTCCTGCCTGCCCGACCTGCGCACGGCAAATGAGGCTCGTCGTCCAGCTCGAGGAAGGACGGGACCACGCCACAGCGATGAACTTCGGCGGCCGCGGCAAGGCCTACGCCTTCGCTTGCGAGCCCTGCGCACAAGCCGTGTTCCTGTGGCAATGCTGACCGCAGCAACCTTCCGCCCCCGCTCGGAGAGCCGAACCGCGCTGGACCAGCTACACACGTTGCTCGGGGAACCCGCGTGCTGGGGTTGGGCCAGGCCCGCGATCTGGGATGCCGGTGAGCGGTACCTCGGTTTCCGGCTGCCGGCCGACTTCAAGGCGTTCCTCGATCTGTACGGCCCCGGCTCGGTGGACGGCTACCTGACGATCGACCGGCCGATGGACACCACACCGGCAGAGCTGGAACGCTATTGGGGACCCTCGCCTGAGCGTCCAGCCTGGTACGGCGAGATCGCCGAGGGCTGCTGGGAGGTGGACGAGTCCGACGTCCGATCAGGCGTTCTGCTGCTGTGGGGAAGCGACGAGCACGGAAGCCGGTACTTCTTCCGCGCGGTCGAGGACGATCCCGCCGAGTGGCGGATCATCATCAGCAGCGACGAGGGTGAGTGGTTCGAGACCGCCGGGACGTTCACCGAGTTCCTGGTGCGCTGCTTCCACCGGATCGACCGCCCCGACTTCATCGACCCCAGCTGGCCGAGGCCCGGCGGGCGCTACGAAGCCCGCCAATGACCCAGCACTCAGCGGCCCGGACCGCTACCAGGCGCGCCGGCCTGGGAAACCGCGCCGTACGTTGCCCGCGTGAGTACGAAGCACTCCCCGTTGTCTGCGCCTGGTGCGGCGTTGGGTCAGAGGAATGCAGAGACTGCGGCCTTGCTGGCCGCCACTGACATCCGGCCAGCCAACGATCCGGAGCAGCGCTCTGCGCCGGTACAGCCGTCATCTATCACCGGGTACCTGGTTCTTGGCTTCGAGAAGACGGTGAAGACGTCGGATCTCGCTGATCAGACGGGGGATGTCTTGACGGGCGTTGGCGATGAAGTTGGCGTTCTCGTCCCACCGCTCGTCTGCGACGTCGACGTACCGAGGCTGCTGTACGAGCGTGGCGGCCACGACGTGGTGGTGATCGAAGTCCGGCCAGCGTTCCCCGAGACCGGTGTCAGCGACGGTGCTGACGGCCACGAGGCTCATGGCGAATTCGTCGTCGAGTTGTCGCACGTGCCAGGGACCTGGGGTCGCGGCGTCAGCGCGGTCCTCGATATCGGCGAGGTCTTCGTCGGTCAGCGGATCGGGAGTGTTCATCAGGCCGGCAGTTCCTTGTGCTCGATGAGCTCGCCACATTCGTAGCGGCTCCGGCGAGAATCAAGAGGGCGACGAGGGCAGGATTCGAACCTGCGTCCACCCGGGATCAGAGCCGGGCGCTCCTCCGCAGAGCTTCCTCGTCGCCGAGTTGATCATTGCGGGAGCCAACGCGTGGGTCAACTGGTTTGTCGCGCAACGCAAAACAGTGGGCGCGGGCGGCCGTACCGGCACTACAGCCACTCCTGCGCGGCGGCGCGCTTTCCTTTGCCCGAGAAGATCCCAGCCGACCGGAGGGCGCTCGCCATAAGGGGATCGGTGACGGCAACCCCATGCACAAGCTCGGGCGTCCGACGGAAGGCGATGGCCTTGGCTGCCGGCCTGGGGGCGGTCCAGGCGCCGGCCACCGGGTCCACGCCATGTCGGGCGCAGGCTGCCTCGACCAGCGAACGCGGGCACTCCTTCTCACCCCGCAGCACTTCCCAGGGCAGCGGCAGCTCCGCCCAGACATAGGTGTCCGGATGCAGCCCGCCACCGCTCATGCGGTGCCAGTACGCCACATCGGCCGCCATCAGGCGGGGCACCTTGCCGGGGCAGATCCGGTCCAGGACCTCCACCCGACCAAGCTCGGTCAGCAGCGCCAACCAGTGCGCCCGCGCTGTGTTCCACGCCTGCGCGGCCTGGTTCCACGTCGACGAGTCGTTGCCCCGGCGCACGATCATGGTGTCGCGCTCCAGAGGGCAGCGCTCCCAGGCATCCTCCAGCAACTCGGCCACCTCCCGTAGAAAACGGGTCCACTGTGCCAGCAGCTCAGTGAGGTCCTCGTCGGACAATCTCTCGAGTACTTCGGCCGTCGGATGCACATGCGCGACCGCGTACCAACGGGTCTGATCCGGCTGTGCCAGCAGTCGCTTGTACAGGGCGTCAGCGACTTCGTCGTACACCTGCCTCTGCTTCCCGTTGGTGAAGATGCTCCGCATATAGCTCCGTGCGGTGACGTACGCGACGAAGGCTGCGGTGTCCGGGTCCACGGCGAACAGCTCGTACGGCAGTT
This sequence comes from Kitasatospora sp. NPDC057692, assembly GCF_042799475.1. Classification (NCBI taxonomy): domain Bacteria; kingdom Bacillati; phylum Actinomycetota; class Actinomycetes; order Kitasatosporales; family Streptomycetaceae; genus Kitasatospora; species Kitasatospora sp. NPDC057692. The sequence continues at coordinate 195,820 of NZ_JBHVIV010000005.1, forward strand.
TGTGGGCGAATGCGCCCTTCCCGGTGATGGTGACCTCGCGACGGCGCTGCTCGTGGATGAACCGCGCCAGCTTGGCCTCCATCCGGCACAACAGCCGGAAGCGCTTGTTGTACTGGCGCTTGGACAGCTCGCCCAGTCCGGCCTCGGCGCGCTCAGCCCGGTCGAGCCGATCCCTGCCGAAGTCGTTGTGCCCATAGGCGCGGCGGATCTCCTCCCCCGCGCGGCGAATCACCGCCTCGATCTGCTCGGGATCATCCCCGGCGCCGTCCTGGAGGTCCGGCACGTTCGTGAACAGGCTTGCCGCGCGGGTGAGCTGCCGCTGTGCGCCGACAGGCCGGGCGAAGCCCTCCAGCATGGACGTGTAGCCGTGCCACAGCTTGCGCAGTGAGTGCTCGGTGGCTTTGGTGAGAGCTGCCTCGGTGGCCGGGTCGAGGCGAGTTCCCTGCGCCGCGTACAGGTCCTGGATGAGCTGGGCCACGTCCTCCGGACGCTTGCGCAGTTTCAGAGAGGCGTGCAGCTCACTGAGCAGCTGTTCAACGGCAGGAGACGGCATGCGCCTCACCCTGTCATCACCAACATCGAACCTCCACCCATTATCCGGTCCGAGGCCTGAGGCGGAGGACCGCTGCCCACGGTGCCGCAGGGCACGGGCCGGTGAGCAATGTCCGCTCCCAAGCGCCGCTGGTGGCAGCGCCCTGAACCCTCGACACCCTGAACGTTCCGCCGAGCCAGACGTACGCGGCTTCAGGGGCCAGAAGGCGTTGTCAGAGGTCCGTACTGATGACCGCTAAGCTCCCCCGCCATGCCCAAAGCCCATGAGTCCACCTGTTCCTACCGCCAGGGCCGCCCCCGCAGGCCGAAAAACGCTCTCTCGCTGACGGGCAAAAGCGGCCTGGAGGCCTTTCCATACTCGACTGACGGCCAGTCACCGACACACCCTGGCCAGGGCACCCGTCACACGCCGAGGACTACGCGTTTTGCGCGGCTGGGACAGAACACCTAGCCGTTGTCGGCGCAGCCACCAACTTCGGCTCTGGCAGCAGCCGTTCGATGCCCAGCGGCGCCGTCATCTCGCGCAGCGCCCGCTCGGTCAGCTCGGCCGCCTCCTGCTCGGGGCCGAGCGGCGCGTGCGGCGCGGCGGCCGAGCTGAACTCGACGGCGCATCGGGTCCCGTCCCGCTGCCGAAACAGCCGCAGCACCTGGGCGTCACCAACGGTCCTCACCGGTCCGTAGCGGACGGGGTGCTCCTCGAAGGCGGTCATCTCGCGTCCTCCTGGGGTGGGTGCCTGGCCGCTCAGTCCTCGTCATGCTGGGCGTAACGGCAGTGGCCCACCAGGCGTCCCGGCTGGCAGGGCTCAGCCGGACGTCGCTCGAACACGGTGTCACGCAGCAGTCGGCGCAGCACCGTCTCGTCCACGACGGGCCGCGCCCGACGTTCGTCGGGGTCCGTCGAGATCACCAGGTAGCCGGTCATGGCGTGCATCGTCCTTCCCGCTACCGTGCCCTGCGGGCTCAGCTCCGAGCCCGCCTCCAGTGCAACCCGTTCGGGGCTGGCAGCGCCGCCCTTGACGCGCGGTCTCCACCCATCGGGGCCTGTCCTCACGTTTCCTTGACATCCCTGCGGCCGAAAGGGTGCGGCCCCGTCCTGGCATGATCTGTGGCCATGGACCTGGAGACGCTGCTGCGCCGGCTCGCCGACGAGTACATCGAGGACCCCTGGGACCGGCCGGAGGAGTACCACCACGCCGGTGACGCCACCTTGCCTGGCCTGCCGCCGGGCTCGCACCCGGTGCACATCGGCGCCGAGATCATCGACAACGCCGCAGTCGGGGCGGAGGAGGCGTTCGTGGTCCTGCTGCTCGTCCAGCTGGGCCGCCCGAGCAGATCGCCGAGGCCGAGTTCGTAGCGGCCGCACCGCACTGGCAGGCTCTCAGCGCCGACCTCGGACTGCTGTGGGACGCCGCCACCATGGAGCACCGGACCGGACCGGGCCGCCACCAGCGCGTCTGGCTGGCCCGCCAGATCACCCCGAACATCAGCCTGCCCGCTCTCCCGACCTTCGCCGAAAACGCCCTCTGCCGCGAGGGCCGCACGGCCGACGGGGCGCTGGTCGCCCTGCTCTTCACCCGCAGTCAGCAGCCGTTCTGACCGTAATTCAGTTGAGCGGGCACTCGGCGGCATGCGAACCTCCCCGCGACGACGCCGATGTCAGGAGACCCCGTGACCAGTGCCCTCCCGCCCAAGGTGGCCTCCCTGTTCCGTGACGGGCGCCTCGAGGTCATCCCTCGCAAGGCCGCCCGCCGCGACCCGTTGCTCGACCACCTCGCCGCGACGCTCTTCGAGCCCGGCCGCGACTACCGCGAGGTCGACGTCAACGAGGCCATCCGCACGGTGCACGACGACTTCCCGGCGCTGCGCCGCCACCTGGTCGAGAGCGGCCGGTTGAGCCGGGCCAAGGACGGCAGCAGCTACCACCGCGCGGCCTGACGCCGAGGAGCGCCTACGATGTGCACCACAGCGCCGCCCACAGGTCCAGCCTGGTGTGGAAGCGGGGGATCAAGCCGGTGATCGCCCGCCGCGGAGTGCCCCACGGATCAGGACTCGGCGTCCACCGCTGGGTCGTGGAGCGCACCATCGCTTGGCTCCACGGCTGCCGCCGCCTTCGTATCCGCTGGGAACGGCGCGATGACATCCACGAAGGCTTCCTCGGCCTCGCCACCTGCCTGATCACTCGCAGGCACGTCCAGCGACTTTGCCAGGACCTCTGATGCTCCCGCAGGATGGCCGGGTCTACTGAGGATTCATCTGGTTATGAAGGTCGTCCCAGGTCCACGGCTGAGCTGCCCGTCCGTCCGTCTCCCGCCCGTACTGGCCGAAATCCTCGCGCCGAGCTGCACCGGCATCTTGCAACCTCCTGGCATACGTCCGCGCTTCCTCGGTTGCTCCCACCTGGGACATCGCCAATGTCAAAGCCTCGCCGCCGGCGTAATCCGACACGCTCGCGTGGGTGGCGGCCCTGGTCGCGAGGGAGCGGGCCGCCTCGCGGTCCCCGGTTGAGCGCAGGGAACGCACGAGGGCGGCGAGCCCACCCGGGTTCGCAAGCTCCACGTGGGCGGCGGGCCGGCGGGCCAGGAGTTGTTGTACAGCGTCGAGGTCCCGAAGCCTTCTCAGGGCCCGCAGAAGTTCTGCAACACCGTGTGGATCCGTCAGCGCAACGTGCAGTGCGGGTTCGCGAGCAAGCAAGACCCTCACAGTCTTGTCGTGTCCGCTGCAATGGAGCAGGGTCAACATGCCTGTGACGCCGCCCGGTTCTCTCAGACCAATGTGGGCGGCCGGTTCCCGATCCAGTAGGACAGTCGCTGCCGCCTCGTCCCCGGCATCCAGCAGGACGTCCAGCACGCTGGAGACGCCTGAGGCGTCTGCCAGATCGATTCCGGCCGCAACCTCAACGGCCATCTTCTGCGGCCACGGCTCGTCTACCAGTCTGTAGAGCTCCCGGAGCACGTCAGCGATGCCGAACGGGTAGCGAAGTCGGGCACGTTCAGCCAGGGCACGGAGAGCGTCGTTGTCACCGAGTATGTGGAGTTCTTCCAGTAGGTGCAGGATGAAGATGTTGGTTGGGTCAGCCTCGGCTGCAGGGTTTCGACTCAGCAGCGTGAGCAGGGCGGTGCCCGCCCCGATCTTGCGGAGTGCAGCCAGCAGAGCCATAGAAGCGAAGGGATCGAAGAGGTCACCTTCTGAGGCAGCTCTGGCAGCGAGCTCCTGAGTTGCCGCTCCTTCCCCCAGTTCGTAAAGCTCCTCTAGCAGACGGGCAACAACGAACGTATCCATACGCGCGTGATCCGCTGGTTTGCGGTCCAGCAGTGCCCGTACCGCCTCCTTGTCCCCGATGGATCGCAACACCTGCAGGAGGCTTGTGACGCCTCCTGGCTCGCTGATGTCCACCGCGGCTTCCGGTCGGCGGCTCAGCAGCTCTCGTACTGCCTCATGCGATTCGGCGCGTTGAAGCTCGACGAGCACGTCGGCGACTGGGGATCCCGAATTCAGCTCCATCTGACCGGCGATCCACAAAGCGGCGCGTTGTGATGGGTCGAGGTTGTGCCGGCTGACCACCCGAACGAAATTCGCCGGCCATGGGTGTCCGATGAGGAAGGCCTTCCGGTGGAGGGCCACGGACACCTTGAACAGGCCCCGCTTTTCGGCTGCCCCCGCGAGACTGTTCAGGTCGTCGGGGTCGGAGGCATGGGCGACCAGGGAATCCCAGAGGCTCGCCGGGCCGAGCTGATCTTCTCTGCACTGACGCGTCTGCTGATCGAGATAGTCGGCAGGCGCGTAGGCCTGTGGGCTCCCGGATCGGCTGACATGGCTGGTCAGCGCAGTGAGGGTGTGGAAGATGTCGGACCGGTTGTGCGGGTCGCCGCCGCGGTATCCGCGGGTGATATCGGCGAGCGCCGTTGTGGCCCAGTCCGGGTCGCTCGGGCGCTGACGCGCGCTGAGGTAGCCGTCGGCCGCCGCGGCCAGGAGCTCTGCGGAAATGGGCTGAGCATGACCGAGGCGTCGGGCGTCCAGAGCCGCAGTGATCAGGGCATTCTCAACCGGGCTGAACAGTGTCTCGTCGCGGTAGGCGGCGAGCAGCTCGGGTCCCCCACTCAGGTACTGAATCACTCTGCCGTCATCCGGGATGCCGGCTTCCAGCGCTGCGGCCACTCGCGCATCTGAGCATCCCGTGGCTGCGCCGTCGGCAAGCTTCCTCAGTTCCTCGCACTGCTCAGCGGTTAGGGCGCGCATTTGGTCGTGATCAAGCGGCTTTGGTGAGGTCCTTGATCCAGATCATCGCGCCACGAAGGTGGAGGCCGGCGAGGTAGCTCTCCGGGGTCTTGTCATAGCGTGTGGCGATGCCTCGC